>NZ_VRUX01000839.1:0-1450 GCF_008039885.1 Methylobacterium sp. WL103 | reverse complement strand
GGCTTACGAAGGGGCTTGCCGGGGGGCCTACCAAGTCGGGCGCTTGACCTCCGCCGGGTTGCCGGGCTTCGATCGCCCGATCGCAGCCCGAACCCATGGCGACCATGTCCAAGCCTTCGTCCAAGACCGCCGAGTCGTTCGGGGTCGCGACGCGCCTCGTCCATGCTGGGCGCGATCCGTCGGCGCAGCACGGGTTCGTCAACACGCCGATCTATCGCGGCTCCACCGTGCTGTACCCGACCTACGACGACATCGTGCACCGGCGCGGGCGCTACAATTACGGCACCAGCGGTACGCCGACAATGGACGCGCTCACCGACGCGTGGACCGCGTTGGCGGGCGCGGCCGGCACGGTGGCGACGCCCTCGGGCCTGTGCGCGCTTTCCGTCGCGCTGATGGCCTCGGTCTCGGCCGGCGACCACCTGCTCGTCGCCGATTCCGCCTACCGCCCAACCCGGATCTTCTGCGACGGGCTGCTCGCCCGCTTCGGCGTCGAGACGACCTATTACGACCCGCTGGTCGGCGCCGGCATCGCGGGCCTGATGCGCGACAACACCAAGGCGGTGCTCGTCGAGGCGCCGGGCTCGCAGAGCTTCGAGATGCAGGACGTGCCGGCGATCGCCGAGGCGGTCCACGCCCGCGGCGGCACCGTCATCATGGACAACACCTGGGCGACGCCGCTGCTGTTCCCGCCCCACGAGCGCGGCGTCGACATCGCCGTCGAGGCCGGGACCAAGTACCTCAGCGGCGGCTCCGACCTGCTGCTGGGCCTGACCTCGGCCAACGCCACGCATTTCCCGGCGGTGCGGCGGACCTTCGACCAGATCGCCCCCTGCGCCGGCCCTGAGGACATGTTCCTGGCGCTCCGCGGCCTGCGCACGATGAGCCTGCGGCTGCGCGAGCACGGCCGCGCCGGCCTCGAGATGGCGCGGTGGCTCCAGGCGCGGCCGGAGGTGCTGCGCGTCCTCCATCCGGGTCTGCCAGAGGATCCCGGCCACGCGATCTGGACACGCGACTTCTCCGGCGCGTCGGGACTGTTCGGCGTCATCCTCAAGCCGGTCTCGGAGACGGCCCTTGCCGCGATGCTCGACGGCCTGGAGCTGTTCGGGATGGGCTTCTCCTGGGGCGGCTTCGAGAGCCTCGTGATTCCCTTCGACTGCAAGCCCTACCGCACGGCGACGCAGTGGGCGCCCGGCGGCCCGGCCCTGCGCTTCCACATCGGGCTCGAGGACGTCGCCGACCTGAAGGCAGACCTCGACGCGGGGTTCTCGCGGTTGCGGGCAGCGGGCTGAGGCGGCCTCACGGTACCCGCCATTCGCCCTGCCACCCCTCCCCTTCGCGCCGCCAGCCGGCGCGGCGGTGGCCGCGGCGGTCGAGGTAGAGGAAGTCGAGGGCTTCGGCGCGGACGAGCACGGCGGCGAAGTTCGGGCGGCCGGGCGGCGCTTCCGTT
>NZ_VRUX01000838.1:0-1451 GCF_008039885.1 Methylobacterium sp. WL103 | reverse complement strand
TGGCGCCGCGGCGCTCGCTGGCATCGAAGCCGTAGCCGGCGTTGATACCGAAGTAGGCGCCGGTCCAGGTGAACACCGGAACGGGCGTGAACACCGGCGGCGGTGCGCGACGCGGAAGGTCGGCAGCGAAGGCGGAGCCGGCGAGCGCGATGCCGGCGAGGGCGGTGACGCCCCGAAGCATGGATTTCATGGTCTGGTCCTCATTCCATCTGGTGCCGCCGGACTTTTGCCCCGTCCGGCACCGATTGCCCGTCTTTAAGTCAACGGCTCCAAGGATGCTGTTGCATCGCGGTAACGCCGACCGTCCTGAAGACGGCCCCTTTGTGGCGCCCCGCCGTTATCCCTTGGTACCTGAAGCGATAAACACCCTCGAATGGTCAAGGTTCACTTGCGGCCACGCTTTTTTCCCGTCTCAGCGTTGGACAGATTGTCGCATTCCGGGAACCAGCTTCATGGAGTCAGGGCGATGGCGGAGATCAGCCGCCCGTAATCCGCTTCTCCGCGGTGGGTGGTTCGACGATAGCTGTAGAAGCGCTCGGCGTCGGCGTAGGTGCACAGGCCGAGGATCGCGGCTTCGCCGATCTCCGCCTGCTCAAGACGCATGCGCACGAACCCGGACAAGTCGAATTGCGCATGGCCGCGGCGCGAACCGTCCGAAAAGAACCGGTCGGACCCCGGCGCCTCGTCGCGGAAGCGCGCCATGAAGTCGGCGCCGACCTCGTAGGCAGCCTGCGAGATCGTCGGGCCGAGGACGGCGACGATCGCTCCGCGCCGGGCGCCGAGACCTTCCATGGCCGCGACCGTCGCCTCGACCACGCCGGTCAGCGCCCCCTTCCAACCCGCATGGGCGGCGCCGACGACGCCGTTTTCGGGATCGGCGAACAGGATCGGGCCGCAATCGGCCGTCGCGATCCCGAGCGCGAGGCCGGGAACCCGCGTCACCATGGCGTCGGCCTTCGGGCGCTCGTCCACGGGGAACGGCGCCGCGACCACGACGGCCTCAGCGGAATGCACCTGGTAGAGGCTCGCCATCCGATCGGCGGGCAGCCCGAGCTGCGCGCACATCCGCGCCCGGTTCTCGGCGACGGCCTCGGGCCTGTCCTGCGAGCCGAGCCCGCCGTTGAGGGAAGCGTAGAGGCCCTCGGAGACGCCGCCCTGCCGAGTGAAGAACGCGTGGCGGATGCTCGAATGCGAGCTGAGTTCCGGCGCTTCGACGAACATGGCGGCTCCTGGCGAGGGTTGGCACCCGCGATGCGGGATCACGTCGGCCCCGTCGATAACCGAAGGCGGCGAGGCTGACGATGGCTCGCCCGCCGCTTTAGCCCGGCGCGAAGCCCGGCGGAGCGAGCGCGGGATGGGTGATCGCCATCGCCTTGAACAGGCTCCCCATGCCGCCGGGGGCCGGATCGGTGAGGCGTCGCGCCGCCGCCGTGATCGCCTCGGCCTGGGCC
>NZ_VRUX01000837.1:0-1457 GCF_008039885.1 Methylobacterium sp. WL103 | reverse complement strand
GCGTAGCCCCGTGCGCGCCGGAGCACCGCTGTTTGCCGACGCCGCCGCGCCCGAGTCGGTCGGCATCGTGACCTCCGGCGGCTTCGGGCCGAGCCTCGGCGCGCCGGTGGCGATGGCGATGCTGCCCATAGCGCTGGCTGCCGCCGGCACCCGCCTCCTCGCCGAGGTCCGCGGCCAGCGCCTGCCCGTCCAGGTCGTCCCCCTCCCCTTCGTCCCGGCCGGATTCAAGCGCGGCTGATCCGGCCCACCCTCCCCATCCCTCAGGAGCCAAGACATGTTGCGATTCACCGACGAGCACGAGTGGCTGAAGGCGGAGGGCGTGGTCGTCACCGTCGGCATCACGGCGCATGCCGCCGAGCAGCTCGGCGACCTCGTCTTCATCGAGCTGCCGAAGGTCGGGGCCCGGCTCGCCAAGGGCGAGGCGGCGGCGGTGGTCGAGTCGGTGAAGGCGGCCTCCGACGTCTACGCGCCGCTCTCGGGCGAGGTCGTCGCGGTCAACGACGCGGCGGTCGCGGACCCGGCGACGGTGGGCACCGATCCGCAAGGGGACGGCTGGCTCTACCGCCTGCGCCTCGACGACCCGTCCGAGATGGACGGGCTGATGGACGAGGCCGCCTACGCCGCCTTGCCGAAGTAGCCGCCTTGCCGAAGTAGCCGCCTGCCGAAACAACCGCCTGCGATGCGCCGGCGGCCCTTCGCCCTTCCAAAGGCCCACTCCGAGCCGGGACGCCGCCATGACCGCGCATTACGACCCCTACGACTTCGCCAACCGCCGCCACATCGGCCCGACGCAGGCCGAGATCGACGCGATGCTCGCCGCCGTCGGGGCGCCGAGCCTGGAGGCCCTGATCGACGAGACGCTGCCCCCCGACATCCGGCAGGCGCAGCCGCTGGCGGAGGAGGACGCCTTCGGCCCCGCTCTCACCGAGCGCCGGGCGATCGAGCGGATGCGCGAGATCGCCGACCGCAACCGCGTCCTCGTCTCGCTGATCGGCCAGGGCTATCACGGCACGACGATGCCGCCGGCGATCCAGCGCAACATCTTCGAGAACCCGGCCTGGTACACGGCGTATTCGCCCTACCAGCCGGAGATCAGCCAGGGGCGGCTCGAGGCCCTGATCAACTTCCAGACCCTGGTCTGCGACCTCACCGGCCTCGACGTCGCCAACGCCTCGCTGCTGGACGAGGCCACCGCGGCGGCCGAGGCGATGGGCCTCGCCCGCCGCGTCGCGGCCTCGAAGGCCGACGCCTTCTTCGTCGATCGCGACTGCCTGCCCCAGACCATCGCCGTGCTGAAGACGCGGGCGGCGCCCATGGGCTGGCGCGTCGTCGTCGGCTGCCCCTTCGCCGACCTCGATCCGACCGAGGTCTTCGGCGCGATCTTCCAGTACCCGGGGGTCGGTGGCGCGATCCACGACTTTTCGGGGCCGATCACGGCCCTGCACGCGGCCGGCGCC
>NZ_VRUX01000836.1:0-1457 GCF_008039885.1 Methylobacterium sp. WL103 | reverse complement strand
GGACAGATGGGGTGATTGGGGTCACGCCGCGGTTCCGCTGAAGGCGGCTGCTCCTATCGAGATGTGAGATCGTGGTCGATGTCGGATCGCCACAGCATCAGGAAGGAGCAGCCATGACGTACTTTGCCGGACTCGACGTCTCCCTGGAAGAGACCACAATCTGCGTGGTCGATGAGACGGGACGGCTCACCAAGGAGTTGCGAACCGCCAGCGAGCCGGAGCCGCTCGTAGCCGCCCTGACGGGGCTCGGCCTTCCGCTGGAGCGCATCGGCTTGGAGGCGTGCTCGCTGACAGCGTGGCTGCACGACGAGCTTCGGGCAGCGGGTCTACCGGCGGTCTGCATCGAGACGCGGCTCGCCAACGCGGCCATGAAGACGATGCCCAACAAGACCGACCGCAACGATGCCCGCGCGCTTGCCCAGATCATGCGCACGGGCTGGTACCGGCAGGTTCACGTCAAGTCGCGCCAGTCCCGGCTCTGGCGTTCGCTGCTGGTGGCGCGGCGCACCGTGCTCAACGAAATGCGAGCCATCGAGAACGTGGTGCGGGCGATCCTGCGCGAGGGCGGGATCAAGCTTGGCACCCCGGCCCGTGCCGCCTTTGCCGGGCGGGTGCGCGAGATGGCGGGCGACGATCCCCTGATCCTGCCGCTCGTCACGCCCCTGCTGGCGATCCTGGCCACGATGCTGGAGCAGCTCGATCGGCTGACCCGGCAGGTCCTCACCATCGTGCGCGGCGAGGCGGTCTGCCGGCGGCTGATGAGTGTGCCAGGCGTCGGCCCGATCACCGCGCTGGCCTTCCGCGCCACTATCGATGAGCCGGAACGGTTCCGACAGTCCCGGAACGTCGGGGCGCATCTCGGCCTGACACCGTCTCGCTACCAGTCGGGCGAGACCGACATCCAGGGCAAGGTCAGCCGCTGCGGCGACGAACTGGCCCGTACCGCGCTCTACGAAGCGGCCCATTCCCTGCTGACGCGCTCGCGCAAATGGTCGAGCCTGCGCGCCTGGGGGATGCAGGTCGCCAAACACCGTGGCATGGCGCGGGCCCGCGTGGCGGTTGCGCGCAAGCTCGCCGTCATCCTCCATCGGATGTGGAGCGACGGGACCGAGTTCCGCTTCGGCAAGGAGCCGGCAGCGGCCTTCGCAGCCGCCTGATCGAGACACGCCTGCTGAAGCGAACTGGACGACGGCAGGCCAGACTTCACCCGCGAGGGTGACCCGGATCGTTCCCGTGGGGACGATGGGTGAGGCGATCTCGTTGAGAGTCCCGAACCGGTCCGCGTCAGCAGACCAGGTCGTGAAACAGATTGAGACGCCTCGCTCTCCTGACCCCATCATGCGGCGGCCTCGCGCCGACCGCGAAGAGAAGCGCGTGACCCGCGGGAGCGATACAGCCGGAACCCAAAAACGTCGATCAGGAGAAGCTTGCCTCACGAACCCCAATCAGAGAAGACT
>NZ_VRUX01000835.1:0-1460 GCF_008039885.1 Methylobacterium sp. WL103 | reverse complement strand
CGCCGTCCTCGACCATCCAGGCCTCGGCCACCCGAGCCTCGGCCGCCGCCTGCTGCGGCTCTTCCTCGAACTGAACAAGCTCGGCACCTCGGTGATCATCGCCACCCACGATTTCGGGATCATGGATTCGGTCGATGCGCGCCGGATGGTGATCGGGGACGGCCGCCTGCGGATCGAAGGCTGATGGACGCAACCCGCGAACGCACCCAGGCCGCCGCCCGCAAGCCCGTCGATCGGCCCGCGGCCGAGCCGGCGCTTCCCCCGACCCTGCGGCGCAACGCGCCCCTGGTGCCGACCGATTCCGCCGCGAGCCGGTCGCTCGCCGCCGTCATCGCCATCCTCACCTTCCTGGCGGGCCTCTGCGCGGGGGCGGCCGAGATCGTCGCGTCGAGCGCCGGGCAGTGGCAGGGCACGGTGGCGCAGGAGGTGACGATCCAGGTGCGCCCGGCGCCGGGCCGCGACCTCGACGCCGACATCGCGCGGGCCGACGCCATCGCAAAGGCCGAGCCCGGCATCGCCGCGACGCGGGTGTTCTCCAAGATGGAGGCCGAGCGCCTGCTCGAACCCTGGCTCGGCAGCGGCCTCGACCTCTCCGACCTGCCGGTGCCGCGCCTCATCACCCTGAAGCTCGGCGACCAGGCGCCCGACCTCAAGCACCTGCGTGCCGGCCTCACCGAGGCGATGCCGGGGGTCGCCAGCCTCGACGACCACGCGCTCTGGCTGCAGCGGCTCTCGACCGCGGCCAACACCTTCGTCGGCATCGGCGTCGGCATCGTCGCCCTGGTCCTGGTCGCCACCGGCCTCGCGGTCGCGTTCGCCACCCGCGGCGCCATGGCGGGCAACCGCGAGGTGGTGGAGGTGCTGCACTTCGTCGGCGCCGACGACGACTTCATCGCCCGCGCCTTCCAGCGGCGGTTCTTCGGCCTCGGGCTTCGCGGCGGCATCATCGGCTCGGCGGCGGCGCTGGCCGCCTTCGCGCTGGCCGGGCTGCTCGCCCGCAACTGGCGGTCGGGCCCGGCGGGCGACGAGGTCGAGGCGCTGTTCGGCGCCTTCCACATCGGCTGGCGCGGCTATGCCAGCGTGATGGCGATCGGCGTCATCGCCTCGCTCGTCACCGCCGTGATCTCCCGGCTGACCGTGCGGCGCTTCCTGGCCTGAGGGCGCGACCGGGCGACCTGTGCGAACCGGTCCGAAAACCCCCGTGATCGAAAGCGCTTGGCGAACCGTTAACCCTCCGGAAAGGATTCGCCGCCGCAAATGTCGCCTCCGCCCCGCCGCATTCGGCGCTATCCTCAGCGAGCATGACCACGCGTATGGCGCGCGCCTTCGATCCGAGACGGGCCGGCCCGGGTGACGAGCTTGCCGAGCTCACCGGCTGGGTCTGGGATGCCGAGCCGCGTTCGGTGCCCGCGGCGAGGCCACCGAGGCCGAGGATCGTCAGCGCCACCGGGCCGATGGGC
>NZ_VRUX01000834.1:0-1465 GCF_008039885.1 Methylobacterium sp. WL103 | reverse complement strand
CGCCGAGATCGACCGCCGCCGCCGGCCGCTGCTGCTCGGCCTCGCGGCGATCGTGCTCGCGCTCGGAGCCCTGCAGGCGATCAGCATGCGCCCGACCTCGAACGGCGACGCCGCCCGCGCGACCCAGCCGCCGACGGTGCTGGCCGACACCGCCGCGCCCAGGACCGAGCCGAAGGCAGAGCCGCGGGCCGAGAAGCCCGAGCCGGCGATGCCGGCGGAGGCCCGCCCGATCCCGGCCGACCCGCAGACCACCCAGTCGCTTCCGACCCCCGCCGAGGCGAAGCCGGCCTCGGCCAGGAGCGCGGTGCCGCAGGTGTCGAGCATGGCCTCGCTCGCCGGCGACCTCTCCGCCCTACCCGCCGGCCTGTCGAAGCTGCGCCAGGCGGCGCAGGACGGCGACGGCGTCGCGGTCTGGGAGCTCGCCGGGCGCGCTGCGGACGGGCGCGGCCTGCCCCGCGACCTGTCGCTGGCGGCCAAGCTCTACGAGAAGCTCGCCGTCGCCGGCTACGCGCCGGCCCAGTACAAGTATGCCGGGCATTTCGAGAAGGGCGCCGGCCTCGTGCGCGACCTCGACAAGGCCAAGATGTGGTACGGCCGCGCCGCCGAGCAGGGCCATGCCCGCTCGATGCACAACCTCGCGGTGATCTACGCCGAGAACCCGGGCGCCACCGGCAAGCCGGACTACGCGTCGGCCGCCTCGTGGTTCAGGCAAGGCGCCGAGTACGGCGTCCGCGACAGCCAGTACAACCTCGCGGTGCTCTACGCCCGCGGCCTCGGCCTGACCCAGGACCTCGCGCAATCCTACGCGTGGTTCGCCGCCGCCGCCGCACAGGGCGACGAGGATGCCGGCAAGAAGCGCGACGACGTGGCGACCAAGCTGAACCCGTCCGACCTCGCCGCGGCGCGCAGCCTCACCGCGAACTTCAAGCCGCACCGCCTCGACCGCGCGGTCAACGAGCCCCCGGTCTCGAAGGACGCCGCCGGGCCGATGACGCTCCTCGGCGCGCCGGCACCGATGGCGCCCGCCCTCGCTCCGGCCGGCCGCAAAGGCGTCTGAGCGCACAGCGATCCGCCCGGGACGACGGCCGTGGCGGCGAAGCTTGACCATGATGCCGCAGTGCGGGAACCACTCTGCCGCGGCGTTCGTAGAATCGTGTAATTCGATAGGCGACCGCCGATCCGCAGCGGGCAAACCGGAGATCGGATGGCGCGCGTCTCCCCCGTACCGACCGGCGCCGTCCTCCTCGGCGTCGCAGGGCTGATCCCGTTCGTGGGCTTCGCCGCGCTCGCCGTCAGCGGCAGCGACGGCGGCCTCGGCACGATCGGCCTGTCGCCGCGCACGATCCTCTCGGCCTACGGGGCGGTGATCGCGTCGTTCCTCGGCGGCATCCGGTGGGGCGCGGCCGCCGCGCGCAACGCCGGCAACGCCGACTACCTCATCGCCATCGTCCCCTCGCTCCTGGCT
>NZ_VRUX01000833.1:0-1468 GCF_008039885.1 Methylobacterium sp. WL103 | reverse complement strand
GGCTCCGGCAGGGCGTCGCCCGCCGGCAAGGCGAAGTACGCGCGGAGCTCGCCGCCGAGATGGTTGCGGACGACGGCCGCGACGTCGACCGCGCCCAGCTCGGCGTCGAAGGTTTCGTCCCGGCCGTTGGAGATGGCTTGCGTCATGCCGATGGAGCGTCCCAAGGTTCTCACGGTCAAGCTCTTTTGAGCTGGTCTAAGGTAATTGCATATTAAATTCTGAGCCGGTGATGAACGGCCCTTAACCGTAACCGACTCCGACGGAACGTTGCTTTAGCAACGAACCCCTTTGCTCTGGCCTCATCGTGGCCCGGATGGTGAAGGCGGGCAATCGAGGCGGAGCGGGACTTTAGGGTGGGTGCGCGGCACGGGCCGCGCGTGGCTGTCGCAGGTGGGTCTCAAGTCGGAACCGATCCGATCAGGCCCGATTTCATCACGGGCAACCTTCTCGCGCGGGGAAGGTTGAGTTATCTATTCATCATGTCTCGCCGAGTTTCCTATCGCATCCACGACCGGGACGACGGTCTGTTCGACGCAGCCGCCACCGTCGCGCCCGACAAGACGTATCGGCGCGAGGGCTTCGCCTCGCTCGCCGACGCCGAGGAATGGATCGATGGGCTGCGCGTCCTGATGGCCGCGATCGGCGCGCCGGTGGTGCAGGCGCAACCGGAGCCGGGCCTGCGCGATGCCCCTCCCCTTCCGTTCGGCGCGGCGCGCGCGACCGAACCGAAGACGGCCGGCGCCCGGCTGCGGCGCTTCCGCGATGCGATGTCCGCCTCCGAGGACGAGGCGGACTGAACCGCCGACTGCGCGGCGGCCTCCCCACGGAAGAGCCTCCATCCGGCCGGGCAGTACGGCCTTGCCTTCGGAGCCGGGCGAACCAGACTGCGTCGGGCGAGCGCGACCGATCCGGTCCGCGCGAGGAAACCGCCGATGGTCCGAACCCGAACCGGCGCGCGCGTGCTCGTCGACCAGCTCCTGGCGCAGGGCGTCGACCGGCTGACCTGCGTCCCCGGCGAGAGCTACCTCGCCGTCCTCGACGCGCTCTACGACACGGACGTCGATGTGCTGGTCTGCCGGCAGGAGGGAGGGGCCGCGATGATGGCCGAGGCGGCGGGCAAGCTCACCGGCCGGCCGGGCGTCTGCTTCGTCACCCGCGGCCCCGGCGCCGCCAACGCGTCGGCGGGCCTCCACGTGGCGCAGCAGGATTCGACCCCGATGATCCTGTTCGTCGGCCAGGTCGCCCGCGGCATGCGCGACCGCGACGCCTTCCAGGAGATCGACTACCGGGCGATGTTCGGCACGGTGGCCAAGTGGGTCGTCGAGGTCGACGACGCCGCGCGCATCCCAGAGCTCATCGCCCGTGCCTTCCGGGTGGCGATGCAGGGGCGCCCCGGCCCGGTGGTGGTGGCGCTGCCGGAGGACATGCTCGACGACGCCGTCGCCGTCGCGGACGCGGGGTCCGTCGC
>NZ_VRUX01000832.1:0-1469 GCF_008039885.1 Methylobacterium sp. WL103 | reverse complement strand
GCCGCGCTGGGCCTGGGTCGCCGGGGCCGCGCTGGCGATGGGCGGAGGCATCTGGTCGATGCACTTCGTCGGCATGCTCGCCTTCGAGATGGGGATGCCGGCCGCCTACGACCTCGGCCTCACGCTGGCCTCCCTGCTGATCGCGGTGGGCGCCACCGGTGCGGCCTTCGTGCTGATCAGCCGGCCGGGCGCGGGGTTGCGTGACATCCTCGTCGGCGGCCCGCTGATGGGCGTGGGCGTCGCCGGGATGCACTACACCGGCATGGCGGCGATGCGGGTGCCCGGCAACCTCGCCTACAGCCTGCCCGTCGTCGCGCTGTCGGTGGCGATCGCCGTCACCGCCGCCACGACCGCGCTCTGGCTGACCTTCCGGCAGCACGGCGTCGGGCAGAAGCTGGCGGCCGCGTTCGTGATGGGCCTCGCGGTCGCCGGCATGCACTATACCGGGATGGCGGCGGCGACCTTCACGGCGGAGGCGGCCGGCGCCCACGCGGCCCATGCTGGCGAGGTCCATGCCGGTGGCGTCGGGGCCGGGCAGCAGAACCTCGCGCTGGCCGTCGGCGGCGCGACCTTCCTGATCCTGTTCCTCGCCATGCTGGCCTCCTCCATCGACCAGCAGCGGGTCCAGCGCGAGCTGCAGGCCAGCGAGGCGCGGTTCCGCGCGGCGGTGCAGGCGGTGCGCGGCGTGCTCTGGACCAACGACGCCGAGGGCCGGATGGTGGGCGAGCAGCCCGGCTGGGCGGCGCTGACGGGCCAGACGCCCGAAGCCTATGCCGGGTTCGGATGGGCGAGCGCCGTGCATCCCGACGACGTGGCGCCGAGCGTGGCGGCCTGGAACGCGACGGTGGCGGCGCGCCGGCCCTTCGTGCACGAGCACCGGGTCCGCGCGCAGGACGGCGCCTGGCGCCATTTCGCGATCCGCGCCGTGCCGGTGCTCGACGACCGCGGCGGGATCACCGAGTGGGTCGGGGTGCACACCGACATCACCGAGCAGCGCGAGGCCGAAGGCGAGCTGCTGGAATCCAACGAAGAGCTGCAGCGCTACGCCTACATCGTCAGCCACGACCTGCGCTCGCCGCTCGTCAACGTCATGGGCTTCACCTCCGAGCTGGAGGAGGCCCGTCCCGAGATCCGCCGCGCCCTGGGGGACCACCCGGACGCCGAGCGGATCGACCGGGACCTCGGCGAGGCGCTCGGCTTCATCCGGGCCGCCGTCACCCGGATGGAGGGCCTGATCGCCGCCATCCTCAAGCTGTCGCGCGAAGGGCGACGGCGCTTCGCCCCCGAACCCCTCGCGCTGACGAGCCTCCTGCAGTCGCTCGCCGACGCGCAGCGCCACCAGATCGAGACCGCCGGGGCGACGGTCTCCGTCGCCGCCGACCTGCCCACCATCGTCGCGGACCGGCTGGCGGTCGAGCAGGTCGTCGGCAACCTGATCGACAACGCCGTGAAGTACCTCGACGCAGGCC
>NZ_VRUX01000831.1:0-1473 GCF_008039885.1 Methylobacterium sp. WL103 | reverse complement strand
GGGCAGGCGCGAGACGAAGCCGTGGGCGGCGGCGGCCTCGGCGGCGGCCATGATCTCGAGCATCTTCGCGCCGGGCCGGCCGAAGCCGATGTTGGCCGCGATGGTGTCGTCGAACAGCACCACCTCCTGCGAGACCACCGCGACGGCGGCGCGCAGCGACGAAAGCGTCACCCCGCGCACGTCCTGCCCGTCGATGGCGACGGTGCCACCGGTGGCGTCGTAGAGCCGCGGCACGAGGTTCAGGAGCGAGGACTTGCCCGAGCCCGAGCGGCCGACGAGCGCCGTGGTCGAACCCGCCGGCACCACGAGGTCGATGCCCTCCAGCGCCGGCGCGTCGGCGCGGTAGCGGAACTGCAGGTTCCGGTAGGCGATCTCGCCGGGGCCGGGCTTGAGCGCCTTGGCGCCCGGCGCCTCGCGGATCGTCGGGGCCTCGTCCATCAGGGCGAAGTAGCGGGTGAGCGCGGCGGCCGCCTCCTGCAGGATCGCGTTGAGGGTGCCGAGCGCGCGGGCCGGCTGGGCGGCGAGCAGCAGGGCGGCGACGTAGCCGGTGAAGTCGCCGACCGTGCGCTCGCCCGCCATCACCCGTTGGCCGACCAGCATCAGCACCGCCGCCACGGCGAAGCCGCCGCCGACCTCGAGCAGCGGGTCGAGGCGGCCGCGGGCGTTGGCGGCCTTCATCTTGAGGCGGCGGACCGAATCGAGCGCGTCCGCCGCGCGGCCCTTGAGGTATCCCTCCATCGCGTAGGTCTTTGCGATGCGCACGCCCTGCAGGCTCTCGGAGATCAGGCTCGCGGTGGCGCCCATCTGCTCCTGGGTGGTGGTGGAGACGCGCCTGAGCTTCTTGCCGATCTTTCCGATCGGCCCGGCGACGAACGGCACGGTGACGGCGGCAACCCCCGTCAGCACCGGGTCCATCCAGATCAGCGCGGCGACGAGGCCGACGAGCATCGCGACGTCGCGCAGCAGCACCGTCGAGATGCGGGTCAGCGCCTCCTTGATGAAGGCGAAGTCGGTGGTGAAGCGCTGGGTGAAGGCGGCCGGGCTCTCGCGCCCGAGCTGCGCCAGGTCGGCGTCGATCAGGTGGCCGTAGAGCGCCGCCTGCATGTCGGCCTCGACCCGCGTGACGACGCGGTTGGTCAGCACCGTCTGCCCGAACAGCGCGAAGCCCCGCACCGAGGTGACGACGATGACGATCAGCGGCCCGTAGGCGAGAGCGCCGGAATCCTTCCGGTCGAACGCGTCGAACGCACCCTTGATCAGCGCCGGGTACAGGCCGGTGGACGCGCCGACGAGCGCGATCAGCACCAGCACGACGGCCAGCGTGCCCCGGTGCGGCGACAGCCATTCGCGCCAGAGCCGGCGGAGCAGGGGGATCGTGTCGCCCTTCAGGCGCGCCATCGCGGGTTCCGCAATCGTCCGGGCGAAGGGCGCCGGCCCACCGTCGCCCGGACGATTGCGGAACCCGCGATGGCG
>NZ_VRUX01000830.1:0-1473 GCF_008039885.1 Methylobacterium sp. WL103 | reverse complement strand
CGCCTCCTGCGCCTGCGCGGGGGCCGACGGGACGAGGGACGCCAGCGCGAACAGCGAGGCGCCGGCCAGCACGAGGCTGCGCAGGTCCGGAGTTGGGCGGAGGGCGGAACGACACATGGGACTGAGGGGCCTTGCCAGGATGCGGACAGCAGAGGTCAATCGCTGCGAAACAGGCTTCGCGGCGTTGTTTGGAATAATGCTAAACTGATGTTCTAATTGGCTTTTCTGGATCTTCGTTACGGCCGGGGCCTGGCGCGCACAAGGCCTCGGCGGACGGATGCGCCCGCCTGTGGCCTGCACGCCACGGTTGGTGCCGGCACCGCGGGCTTCGCTCGGTTCGATCGGTCTCGACCGGCCTCAGCGCGGGCGCGCGGCGATCCAGCCGATCAGCGCGTCGGCGACCGCGTCGCTGTTCTTCTCCAGCATCATCATGTGGCCGTTGCCGCGCAGGCCCGCCTCGGCGAGCTTGAGGCTGTCGGGCCGGGCGCCGGCCTGGGCGAGGAAGGCGGTGGTGCAGTCGTCGACGGCCGTGCGGAACGAAGCCTCGGCGGTGACGATCACCGCGGGCACGCGGGCGAGGTTCGGGAGGCTGCGCACCGGCTCGCCCTGGAGCCAGCAGCGGATCCGCCCCTCGGCCGCGGGCGCCTTGGCCTGCATCACCACGAGATCCTCGGGCGACTTCACCGGCGGGTCGAAGGTCAGCGGCACGCGGGTGATGCCGTAGGCGCGGGCGCGCCCGTCGCCCGACTTCTCGTAGAAGTCCTTGCCGCCGCGCAGGCGCACGTCGAAGAAGGGCGGCCCGTTCGGCTCGACCGCGACGTGCGCCTTCACGAGGTCGGGCCGCGCGTCCGAGACCGCCCATCCGAAGAGCCCGGCCTGGCCGTGGGTGACGAGCACCGCGGGCCCGATCTTGTCCAGCAGGGCGATCAGCGCCGGGTCGACCAGCTCCTCGGTCTGCTGCGCGCCGGCGAGGTAGGGCACCTGGCTCGCGAAGAACTGGTCGAAGGCGGCGTTCCCCTGCACCCCGGGGCCGCCCGGCCACTGGGTGTGGAGCTTGGCCTGCGGGAACAGGTCGTAGAGCTCCTGGGCGGTGTAGGTCTCCTCCAGGGCGCGGGTGGAGAACCGGGCGTAGGGGCCGTAGACCTCCGGGTTGGTGCCGGAGCGGCCGCGGCCGACCTGGTCGACGATGTAGACCGCAAACCCCTTCTCGACGAAGCGCTGGGCCCAGCCGGGCCGGCCGTCCGGCGTGCCGAGGAAGTTGACCCCGGTCTGCGAGATGCCGTGGACCATCACCACCGGCCAGGGCTGCGTGACGGCGGCGGGCCGCCGCGACTGCACGAACATCTGGCCGACCATCACGGTCTTGTCGGCGACGCGCTCGTAGCGGCCGCCGACGTAGAAGTAGCCTGCCACCGTCGGAGGCCCGCCGGCTGGGGCGTCCTCGGCGGCGGACGATGGCGCCGGCGCCAGGAG
>NZ_VRUX01000082.1:0-11600 GCF_008039885.1 Methylobacterium sp. WL103 | reverse complement strand
GCCCGCGGCGTGGTCTCGCCGCTCTCGGCCGCCACCGCCTCGATCTTCGGCGTCGTGCTCGATTCCGCCGGCGTCGTCGGCGCGCTTGACCGCGCCCGCATCACCAACGCCCGCCTGACGCTGATCGACGACGACGCCCGCGAGCGCGCGGTGTTCGAGCACGTCAACGGCCTGTTCGGCCGCGACCCGAAGCAGGACGCGCGGCTGTTCGAGCTGCGCATCGACGGACCGCACGGGCAATGGCGCTTCGGCGGCACGCTGCGCGAGGCCGGCGGCACCCGGCGCACCGGCATCATCACCCTCGACGACCTGCCGGCCACCGACCTGCTGCTGCTGTCGGGCCAATCCAAGCTGCCCTTCACCACCGACCTGAAGCTCTCGGCGCGGGCCGACGTCGCCCTCGACGGCGGTCGCATCGAGGCGATGAAGGCGACGCTGCGCACCAGCGACGGGACCTTCCTCGTCGAGGAGAAGGACTTCAACCCGGTCACCGTCGAGAGCCTGAACGCCGCCTTCAGCTGGGACGAGGCCGCCCGGGTGATGACGCTCGACGGGCTCGACTACCTCGGCGCCGGCAACGCCGTGAACCTCACCGGCACCTGGGCCGAGGCCAAGGCCGGCGAGGACTTCGCCTGGACCGCCACCCTGTCGAGCCGGAACGCGACCCTGCGCGGCGCAGCGGCCAAGGACAAGCCGGTGACGATCTCGGCGATGGACGGGCATCTCACCGGCCGGGCCGGCGGCATCGCCATCGACAGCTTCGCCATGACCGGCGCCGGCATCCACGGCAACATGAGCGGCACGCTCGGCACCACCGCCGACGACGACGGCCTCACCCTCCACGTCACCGCCAGCGACAGCGAGGCCCGCACGGCGCTCCGGCTCTGGCCGGAGAACATCGCGCCGGGCGCGCGCAACTACCTCGTCGACGAGCTGCGCGCCGGCCGCATCGACGCGGTCGACATCACCGTCGACATGTCGGGCGCCGAGCTCGCCGCGGCGACGCGCGGCGACCCGATGCCGGACAACGCGGTGCACATCGACTTCCGCGTCTCGGACGCGACGCTCGAGGTCTCGGCCGACGCGCCGCCGCTGACCCGGGGCACCGTCGCCGGCACGATCACCGGGCGCACCACCCGGATCCGGAACGTCACCGCCGACATCCGCATGGCCGACGGGCGCGCCCTGAACATTTCCGAGGGCGCCTTCGTCATCCCGGAGATCGCGCCCGACAAGGTCGTGGCCGACATCGGCCTGCGCCTGTCGGGAGGCGCCGACGCGCTGGCCGCCCTGCTCCAGACCAAGATGTTCAAGGCGCTCTCGGGCGTCGAGCTCGACCCGGCGACGGTGAAGGGCCAAGCCGACCTGCGGATCGGCTTCCCGCTCGACCTCAAGCACATCCCCGACCTGCCGGACCTCCCGGTCGCCGTCACCGGCACGCTCAGCGACCTGACCGTCGACAAGGTCGTCGGCAAGGACAAGCTTGAATCCGGCCGCTTCGCCGTGAGCTACGATCCGCGCGGCTTCACCCTGAAGGGCGACGCGAAGCTGTCGGGGGCACCGGTCTCGATCGACATGCACCAGGCCAAGGCCGGCGGCGCCGGCGAGGTGCTGGTCAACCTCACCGCCGACGACGCCCTGCGGGCGCGCAAGGGCCTGCCGACGGCGCCGCAACTCTCCGGGCCGATCGCGGTCAAGGCCACGATCCCCCTGGTCAAGGCCGGGGCGACGAGGCCGCCGATCCGCGTCGAGGCGGATCTCGCCCGCGCCGGCATCGACGGGCTGGTGCCGGGCCTGACCAAGGCGGCGGGCAAGGCCGGGCGCCTGACCTTCGCGCTCGTCGACACCGGCCCCGGGATGGACCTGCGCGACATCGTGCTCGATGCCGGCGTGGCCTCGGCACGCGGCAACGCCTCGCTCGGCAGCGAGGGCGGCCTGGAGCGGGCGGACCTGACCAACCTGAAGCTCTCGCCCGGCGACGACATGCGGGTCTCGCTGGAGCGCAGCGGCAACGGCTACCGGGTCGCGGTGAAGGGCGCGGTGGCCGACGCGCGGCCGTTCCTGAAGATGATGACCGCGCCCGAGGGCAAGGGCCAGCGCGACGCCAGCCCGAAGGACATCGAGGCGGAGATCCAGCTCGGCATCCTCACCGGCTTCAACGACGAGGCGCTGACCAACGCCAACGTCAGGCTGACCCTGCGCGGCAAGGACGTACGCTCGGCCGCGATGAGCGGCAAGTTCCGCTCGGCCCCGTTCGTGGCCAGCGTGACCAAGGGCGAACGCGGCGCGCCGACGCTGGCGATCGAATCCGGCGACGCCGGCGCGACGCTGCGCTTCGTCGACGTCTACCGGCGGATGTACGGCGGCCGGCTCAACCTCGGCATCGTGCTCAGCGACGGCCCGCAGGCCGGCGTCGTGCAGATCCGCGAGTTCTCCCTGCGCAACGAGCCGGCCCTGTCGAGCATCATGGCCCAGGGGCCGGAGACGGTGGAGACCGTGGACGCCCGCGGGCGCAAGCGCACGGTGGCGGGGCAGGGCAGCGCGGTGGCCTTCGACCGGATGCGGGCGAACTTCGTCCGCACCGGCTCGCGCGTCGACTTCTCCGACGCGGCGATCTCGAACGCAGCGATGGGCTTCACCCTGTCGGGCTTCCTCGACACCGCCCGCGAACGCACCGACATCAACGGCACCTTCGTGCCGCTCTACGGCCTGAACAACATCGTCTCGCAGGTTCCGGTGATCGGCCCATTGCTCGGCGGTGGCCACAACGAGGGCCTGTTCGCGGTCAACTTCCGGGTCTCGGGCAAGCTCAACGCGCCGGACGTGAGCGTGAACCCGCTCTCGGCCGTGGCACCGGGCTTCTTGCGAAAGCTGTTCAGCGCGGGCGGCGGCTCGAACTTCGCCGACGGCGTGCCCCCGGCGGTGCAGGGCGGCGACCGCTGAGGGGCCGGATCGCGCGCGGCGAATCGCCGGTAGGTCGATCGGCCGGGCGGACTACTCCGCGGCCGGCACCCGCATCGCGTCGCAGCCGGCATCCGACGCGTAGGCGTTGACGATCGCGCCGAGGAGGCCCGGAAAGCGCGCCTCGACCTCGGCGAACCGGGCTTCGTTCCGCATCTCCACGCCATGCCGCGCGCTGCGGATCAGGCCGGCCTCGCGCAGCACCTTGAAGTGGGTCGAGAGCGACGACTTCGGGATCACCCGGTCGCCGAGGGTGGCCAAAGCCGAGCAGGCGTCGACGCAGCCCGCCCGCATGATCTGCGCGAAGATCGCCGCGCGGTTCGGATCGGACAACGCGTGGAGGATCGCGTCCGGGCGAACGTCCTCGATCGCGGGGTGGAACAGAGATCTCATCTTTTCGGCATGTGGGGGCTTGAACCGAACTCAGTTAGTTCTGAATTACCGAACTATGGGACAAAGGCGGCCATCCCGGAGCCGGCCCATGCCAAGGGGTTAGCATACATGTCCAAGCTCGCGGGCAAAGTCGCCGTCGTCACCGGCGCATCGAAGGGCATCGGCGCCGCCATCGCCAAGGGGCTGGCGAAGGAGGGCGCGGCGGTGGTGGTCAACTACGCGTCGAGCAAGGCCGGCGCGGACGCGGTGGTCGCGGCGATCACCGCGTCGGGCGGCAAGGCGGTCGCGGTCCAGGGCGACGTCTCGCAGGCGGCGCAGGCGCAGGCCCTCGTCGAGGCGGCGGTGACGCAGTTCGGCCGGCTCGACGTGCTGGTCAACAATTCCGGCCTGTACGAGTTCGCGGCGATCGAGGCGATCACCGAGGCGCATTACCACAAGCTGTTCGACGTCAACGTGCTCGGCGTGCTGCTGGCGAGCCAGGCGGCCGCCAAGCACCTCGGCGAGGGCGGCAGCATCGTCAACATCTCGTCGGCGATCACGGACGTCAACACGCCGACCGCTTCGGTCTACGCCGGCACAAAAGGCGCGGTGAACGCGATCTCCGGCGTTCTCGCCAACGAGCTCGCGCCGCGCAAGATCCGGGTCAACGTCGTCAGCCCGGGCTACGTGGTGACCGAAGGCACGCACGCGGCCGGCATCGCCGGCTCGGAGATGGAGGCCGGCTTCGTGGCGCAGACGCCGCTCGGCCGCGCCGGCCGGCCGGACGACATCGCCGACGTCGTCGCGTTCCTGGCCTCCGACGAGGCCCGCTGGCTCACCGGCGAGGTCATCACCGCCAGCGGCGGCATCCACTGACGCACGGTCGCCGCGAATCGACCAGGCCGAGACCCGTTCCGGGCCTCGCTCGGTCGAGCGCGCTCACGCCACGCGCAGCAGCACGTGGCGCTTCTTGCCGAAGGAGAGCTTGAGCACGCCGTTCTTGGCGAAGTCGGCGGTGCGCAGCACGGCGCGCTCGTCGGTGAGCACCACGTCGTCGATGCGCAGGCCGCCGCTCTTGATCTGGCGGCGGGCCTCGCTCGTGGACGGCACCAGCTTGGCGTATTCCGGGCCGAAGGCCGAGAGCACGCCCAGACCCGCGTCAACGAGGTCGCGCGAGACGGTGACGCTCGGCAGGTCCTCGGCCAGCGTCCCCTCGACGAAGGTCTTCCGCGCGGTCTCGGCGGCGGCGTCCGCCGCCTCGCGGCCGTGCATCAGCGCCGTCGCCTCGGTGGCGAGCCGCACCTTGGCCTCGTTGATCCCGGCCCCCCCCTTCGCGGCGAGCTCGGCGATCTCGGGCAGCGGCAGGAAGGTGAACAGCTTGAGGAAGCGCTCGACGTCGGCGTCCTCGGTGTTCCGCCAGAACTGCCAGTAATCGTAAGGCTTCAGCATCTCCGCATCGAGCCAGACCGCGCCGGCGGCGGTCTTGCCCATCTTGGCGCCGGACGCGGTGGTGAGCAGCGGGCAGGTCAGTCCGGTGAGGCCGGGCACGCCCATGCGGCGGCCGAGGTCGATCCCGTTGACGATGTTGCCCCACTGGTCGGACCCGCCCATCTGCATCGTGCAGCCGTGGCGGCGGTTCAGCTCGACGAAGTCGTAGGACTGGAGGATCATGTAGTTGAACTCCAGGAACGAGAGTTCCTGGTCGCGCTCCAGGCGCATCCGCACGCTGTCCATCGACATCATGCGGTTGACCGAGAAGTGGCGCCCGACGTCGCGCAGCATCTCGATGTAGTTCAGCTTGGTCAGCCAATCGGCGTTGTCGACCATGATCGCGCCGGTGGGCGAGCCGTCGAACGCGAGGAAGCGGGCGAAGGTCTTCTGGATGCCGGCCTTGTTCGCCTCGATCTGCTCCAGGCTCAATATCTTTCGCGATTCGTCGCGCCCCGAGGGATCGCCGACGCGGGTGGTGCCGCCGCCCATCAGCGCGATCGGCCGGCCGCCGGTCTTCTGCAGCCAGTGCAGCATCATGATCGACAGCAGGTGGCCGATATGGAGCGAAGCCGCTGTGCAATCGTAGCCGACGTAGCAGGTCAGGCGCCCCTCGGCCGCCGCCGCGTCGACGCCGGCGAAGTCCGAGCATTGGTGCACGTAGCCGCGCTCGGCGAGCACCTTGAGGAACTCGGACTTGGGCGCGAAGGGCTTGGGCGCGAGGGGCTCGGCGGCGGTCATGGGAATGCAGGCTTCTCGGTTCGAGGCGGGACGCCGGGCGGCGGCACGGGATGCGATCCCGCTCGGCTGGCGCGTCCGCTCGCAAAAGGGCATGAGGCGGCTTGGGTGTCACTCGCACAACCCCCGTCGCGTCGGCGGCGCCAGCGGAGGCGCCCACGGGGATCGGGGGTTTTGCGAGCCGCACTCATAGCAGGGCGACCGGCGAAAGGCACGGGGGCAGGTCATGACCATGATGCGCGCGATCGGCCTGATGAGCGGGACCTCCCTCGACGGCGTGGACGTCGCCCTGATCGAGACCGACGGCGAGGCCGTTCACGTGGTGCGGGGCCACAACAACTACCTCGAGCCCCTCGGCCCCACCGGATACCGCGGCTATTCCGAGGAGGAGAAGGGGCTGCTGCGCGCCGCCACCAAGGATGCCGAGGGCGTGGTCGCGCCGGGCGACCGGCCCGGCCGCCTGCCCGAAGCGGAGGCCTTCGTCACCGAGGCGCATGCGCAGGCGGTGGAGCAGTTCCTCGCCGAGAACGGGCTCGCGGCCGGCGAGATCGACGTGATCGGCTTCCACGGCCAGACGGTGATCCATCGGCCCGACCAGCGCATCACGATCCAGATCGGCGACGGCCAGGCGCTGGCCGACCGGCTGCGCATCCCCGTGGTCTCGGACATGCGCCGCGCCGACATCGAGGCGGGCGGGCAGGGAGCGCCGCTCGTGCCGGTGTTCCACCAGGCGCTCGCCGCCGCCTCCGGCTTCGAGGGGGCGTTCGGCATCCTCAACATCGGCGGCGTCGCCAACGCGACGCTGATCGATTCGAAGGGCGGCGTGATCGCCTTCGACACCGGACCGGGCAACTCGCTGATCGACGAGTGGATGCAGGAGCGCGAGGGCAAGAACCTCGACGACGGCGGCCGGACCGCCGCGCGCGGCCGCGCCGACGAGCCGCTGCTGGCCTGGCTGCTGACGCACCCGTTCTTCTTCCGGCGGCCGCCGAAGTCGCTCGACCGCAACTGGTTCTCGCACAAGCTCGCAGGCCAGCTCTCGACCGAGGACGGCGCGGCGACGCTCACCGCCTTCACCGCCCGCGCGGTCGCCCGGGCGCTGGACCACGCACCGGAGATCCCGGCCCGCTGGATCGTCGCCGGCGGCGGGGCCCGAAACGGCGAGTTGGTGCGGCTGCTGAACTATCACCTGCGCGCCGAGATCACGATGGCGGACGCGATCGGCTGGTCCTCGGCCTTCCTCGAGGCCCAGGCCTTCGCGCACCTGGCCGTGCGCTCGCTCAAGGGCCTGCCGATCACGTTCCCCTCGACCACCGGCGTGCGCGAACCGATGACCGGCGGCGTGCTGGCCCGTCCGCGGGATTCGTCCGGGTCTTGAGCCTCGGCCATGCCCTTCGACGGATCGTCGAGGAATACCCCGAGGCCCACCTCGACCCGCCGGCCGGGCACCCGCTCGCAGCTGTGATCCGGAGAAGCGCGCCCGACGAGATGCGGCGCGCGCTCGAACCGATCGGCGGCGGCTATTGCGTGAAGGGCAGCCCCGGCCGCGGCACGCATTGGGCGGCGGTGCCCTGGCTCGCGGTGTTCGATCCCGCGATCACCACCAGCGCGACGCGGGGCTACTACCGCGTCTACCTGTTCCCGGCGCATCGGCAGCAGGTCTATTTCTGCCTCGTGCAGGGCACCGTCGCGGCGATCCGTGAGCATGGGCCGGATGCGGAAGGATTCCTGCGCCGGAGCGGCGACGCGCTGCGGGCGCGGATGTCGGATTTTGCCGACCGGCTGCCGCTGTCCGCGATCGATCTCGGCAGGGAAGGCCCGCTGCCCGAGGGCTACGCGGCGGCCCACATCCTCGGCCTCGCCTACGATCTCGATGCGCTGGGCGACGAGCGTCGGCTGAGGCGCGACCTTGCGGTCGGGATCGAGGCTTATCGGGCGTTGAAGGCGCGGGGCGGGCTCGTGTTCGACTGACCGTGCAGCGCACTTCTCCCGCCCCAGCAAAGGGGGAGGGAAGCGCGCCCGATTTGTGCCCCCGGCGCCCGCGCGCTAGAGCACGCGCACGATGTCCCACAACACGTTCGGCCACCTGTTCCGCGTCACCACCTTCGGCGAGAGCCACGGGGTCGCCCTCGGCTGCGTCGTCGACGGGTGTCCGCCCGGGCTCGCGCTCGAGGCCGAGGAGATCCAGGCCGAGCTCGACCGGCGCAAGCCCGGCCAGTCGCGCTTCACCACCCAGCGCCGCGAGCCGGACCAAGTGCGGATCCTGTCCGGCGTCTTCGCCGACGACCGCACGGGCGGGCGCCAGCTCACCACCGGCACGCCGATCGCGCTGACGATCGAGAACACCGACCAGCGCTCGAAGGACTATTCCGAAATCCGCGACAGCTACCGCCCGGGTCACGCCGACTACGCCTACGACGCCAAGTACGGGTTTCGCGACTATCGCGGCGGTGGGCGCTCGTCGGCGCGGGAGACCGCGGCGCGGGTGGCGGCCGGCGCCATCGCCCGCAAGGTGATTCCCGGAGTGACGATCCGCGCGGCGTTGGTGCAGATGGGCCCGCACGCGATCGACCGGTCGCGCTGGGACTGGGACGAGGTCGGCAACAACCCGTTCTTCTGCCCAGACGCCGAGACCGCCAAATTTTACGAAACCTACCTCGACGCGATCCGAAAGGACGGCTCGTCGATCGGCGCCGTGATCGAGGTGGTGGCCGAGGGCGTCGCGCCGGGCCTCGGCGCGCCGATCTACGGCAAGCTCGATGCGGATCTCGCCGCCGCGATGATGTCGATCAACGCGGTCAAGGGCGTCGAGATCGGCGACGGCTTCGCCTCGGCGGCGCTTCGCGGCGAGGACAACGCCGACGAGATGCGCGCCAGCAACGACGGGCGCCCGGCCTTCCTGGCCAACCATGCCGGCGGCGTGCTCGGCGGCATCTCGACCGGCCAGCCGATCGTGGTGCGGTTCGCGGTGAAGCCGACCTCGTCGATCCTCACGCCCCGGCGCACCGTCACGAGCGACAACCGCGACGTCGACCTGATCACGAAGGGCCGCCACGACCCCTGCGTCGGCATCCGTGCCGTGCCCGTCGCCGAGGCGATGATGGCGTGCGTGCTCGCCGATCACCATCTCCGCCATCGGGGGCAAGTCGGCTCCTGACCGCGGCGCCCGACGCCTGACCGTCCCCGGACGCAAAGCTCATTCGAGTACCGAACCGTGCCTCACAGCTCCGTCACCTCCGCCATCGAAGCCTTCGCCCGCGGCGAGATCGTCGTCGTCACCGACGACGACGACCGCGAGAACGAGGGCGACCTCGTCGTCGCCGCGATCCATTGCACGCCGGAAAAGATGGCGTTCATCGTCCGCAACACCTGCGGCATCGTCTGCGCGCCGGTGACGACCTCGGAGGCGCGACGCCTCAACCTCGCGCCGATGGTCGCCTCGAACGACGCGCCGCTCGGCACCGCCTTCACCGTCACGGTGGACGTGAAGCACGGGCTCACCACCGGCATCTCGGCCGAGCAGCGCTGCAACACCGTCCGGGCGCTCGCCAACGGCAACATGGGCGCCGACGACTTCGTCCGCCCCGGCCACGTCTTCCCGCTGATCGCACGGGACGGCGGCGTGCTGATGCGCTCAGGGCATACGGAGGCCGCGGTCGACCTGTGCAAGCTCGCCGACCTGCCCCCCGTCGGCGTCATCTGCGAACTCGCCAACGACGACGGCACGGTAATGAAGGGGCCGCAGATCACGGCCTTCGCCGAGGCGCACCATCTCGCCCGGGTGTCGGTGGCCGACCTGATCGCCTACCGCCAGGCGCGCGACCGGCTGGTCGAGCGGGTCGGGCACTTCCCGGTCCAGACCGAATTTGGGCCGATGACCGGCTACGCCTACACGACGCCGTTCGAGGCGATCCAGCAATTCGCCTTCGTCCACGGCGAGATCGGCGACGGCCGTGACGTGCTGGTCCGGCTGCACCGCTCGGACGTCGTCGCCGACGTTATCGAGGGCGGCCGCCAGATCGAGACGGTGATGCGCCGCTTCGCGAAGGAAGGACGCGGCATCCTCGTCTACCTGCGCGACGGCACCGCCGGCGTGCCGCTCAACCGCGTCGCCGACGAGGGCACCGAGGCGCAGCGCGTGCGCCAGTGGCGCGAGGTGGGCCTGGGCGCCCAGATCCTGCGCGACCTCGGCGTAGTCTCGTTCCGCAACCTCTCGACCTCGTCGCGGGCCTATGTCGGCCTGTCCGGCTTCGGCATCGAGATGCTCGGCGACGAGCCGCTGGAGGGGTAGCACAAGGTGGAGCCGCTTCGCGGCCCGTCGCACGCTGGGTCCCGGATCGCCTTCCGCTGACGCTCCAGGCGTCCGGGAATGCGGGCGCGGCCCATCCGTGAGCGCAGCCGCCGTTTCCCGGACGACCGGAGCGGAAGCGGAGGGAAGATCCGGGATCCAGCCAAGCGGGATGCGCGAAGCTCCGCTTCTAGGTCGCCCGCACGAACCGGCCGTAGCGCAAGGCCAGCGCCGGCAGGATCGCGAGGTTCAGCACCGTCGAGGTGACGAGCCCGCCCAGGATGACGATCGCCATCGGTCCCTCGATCTCGCGCCCCGGCTCGCCGGCGCCGAGCGCCAGGGGCAGCAGGCCGAGGCCGGTGACCAGCGATGTCATCAGGATCGGCACCAGCCGGTCCCCCGCCCCCTCCGAGGCGGTCGCGGCGTCCCAGCTGCGGCCCTCGCGGGCGACCATATGCTCGTAATGGGCGATCAGCATGATCGCGTTGCGCAGCGAGATCCCGAACAGCGTCACGAAGCCGACGATCGAGCCGAGCGAGATCACCGCCCCGGTCGCCGCAACCGCGAGCACGCCGCCGACGAAGGCGAAGGGCAGGTTGACCAGCACCAGGAGGAGGTTACGCACCGAGCCGGTGACCACCGCGAGCAGCAGCACGATGCCGAGGCCGGCCAGCGCCGAATAGGTCAGCAGGTCGGCGCGCGCCCGCGCCTGCGTCTCGGCGGCGCCCTCGAACGCAACGTAGACGCCCGGCGGCAGGGCGACCTCCTTGGCGACCTTGCGCTTGGCCGCCTCGACGAAGGAGGCCACGTCGCGCCCCGTCACGTTGGCGGTCACCGCCTGCACCCGCTGCGCGCCCGCGTGCTGGACCTGGTAGCGTCCCGCGGTCTCGTACACGTCGGCGACCTGGGCCAGTCGGATGTAGCTGCCGCTCGGGGTCCGCAGCGGCAGGTCGCCGAGGCGGGTGAGGTGCGCCCGCGTCGCAGGATCGAGGATGACGATGACGTTGAAGACGGCGTTGCCCTCGTAGGCTTGGCCGACCACGTCGCCCTGGTAGGCGGTGCGGACGATCTCCAACACCTCGATCGCGTCGAGGCCCCAGTGGCGCAGGTCGTTCCGGCGTAGGGACACGGTGATCTGCGGCAGGCCGGCGGGCGATTGCTGCTGCACGTCGGCCGCGCCCCGCACCTCGGCGAGCTCGCGGGCGACGTCGCGGGCCGCCGCCTCGATCCGGTCGAGGTCGGCGCCGAACACGTTGATCACCACCGGCGCGGTGTAGCCCGAGACCGTCTCCTCGATGCGTTCGGTCAGGAAGGTCTTGAGCGAGAACGCGGCGCCGGGCGTGCCCGCCATCAGCGCGCGGATGCCGGCCTCGCTCCGCCCCTGCGCCGCGCCGTCGAGGCCGGGCTCGAGGTCGATGTGGATCTCGCTGTAATGTGTGCCGGCCGTGTCCTGCCCGGCCTCGGCCCGGCCGACCTGCTGCGCCACGGCCCGCACCCCCGGCACCGCCTTGAGGCCGGCGGTAATGCGGGTGCCGAGCCGCAGCGATTCCTGCAGCGAGGTGCCAGGGGCGGCCGCCATGTGCAGGATCAGGTGGCCCTCCTTGAGGTCGGGCAGGAAGGTGCCGCCGAAATAGGGCAGGGCGGCAGCCCCCCCGAGAGTCAGCAGCAGGGCGGCCGTCGCAGCCCAGCCGAAGCGCCGCTCGACGCCGCCGAGCACCCGGACGTAGGCGGCGCGCGAGGCCCGCATCACCGG
>NZ_VRUX01000829.1:0-1474 GCF_008039885.1 Methylobacterium sp. WL103 | reverse complement strand
GCGCGAGCCGGCCGGCCTCCGGCGGCGAGGCGAGCTCGCGCTACCGCGGCGCGCAGGGGCTGAGCCCCGATTTCATCGCCAAGCTCGAGAAGCAGTTCGGCTTCGACAAGCCGGCGCCCGAGCGCTTCGCCAAAATGCTCTGGGACTACGTCCGCTTCGATTTCGGGCGCAGCTACTTTCGCGACGTCACCGTCATCGAGCTGATCAAGGAGCGGTTGCCGGTCTCGATCTCGCTGGGGCTGTGGATGACGCTGCTGTCCTACGCGATCTCGATCCCGCTCGGCATCCGCAAGGCGGTCTCGGACGGGGCGCGCTTCGACCGCTGGACCTCGTTCGTCGTGATCGTCGGCTACTCGGTGCCCGGGTTCATGTTCGGGCTGATGCTGATCATCCTGTTCTCCGGCGGGTCGTTCTTCCAGTGGTTCCCCTTGCGCGGCCTGACCAGCGAAGGCTGGGAGACGTTCACGACTTGGCACAAGGTCACCGACTACGCCTGGCACATGGTGCTGCCGCTGACCGCGCTGGTGATCGGCGCCTTCGCGACCTCGACCCTGCTCACCAAGAACTCGTTCCTCGACGAGATCCGCAAGCAATACGTGCTCACCGCGCGGATGAAGGGCAATTCCGAGCGACGCGTGCTCTACGGCCACGTCTTCCGCAACGCGATGCTGATCGTGATCGCGGGCTTTCCCGGCGCCTTCATCTCGGCCTTCTTCACCGGCTCGCTGCTGATCGAGACGATCTTTTCGCTCGACGGCCTCGGCGAGCTCTCGTTCCGGGCGATCGTCGGGCGCGACTACCCGGTGGTGTTCGCGACCCTGTACATCTTCTCGCTGCTCGGGCTCGCGGTGAACCTGCTCTCCGACCTGATCTACGTCTGGATCGACCCGCGCATCGACTTCTCCGCCCGGGCCACCTGAGCGGTCCTCACGTCAGCGGCGACCAAGCCTCGGGCAGCCCGATGCTGGAGACGGCCTCGGCGATGTGGTCGGGGCCGCCCTTCGGCGGCCAGTGCCCGGAGCCCTGCGCCGCCCGGCGAAGGGACGCCCGCTCCTCCAGGCTGGGGAAGCCCCAAACGTGGGTGATCCGCGGTGCGCCGTCGAGGGCGTACATGTTGATCACGAGGTGGTCCGTGTAGGGCTTGGCCGGCGGGACCGCGGCCTCCCAGGCGTCCAGCGTGGGCGGCAGGCCGCCGGGCTTCAGACGGTAGGTGCGGAACTCGTAGACGGCGCCGCGCGCCCCGGTCCGCACCGGCGGCAGGAACGGGAAGGCCGCGTAGCTGTCCATCTCCAAGGCGGTGACGACGGCGCCGGCATGGAACGGGTTCGCGCTGGTCAGGGCGCGGCGGCGCTCGGCGCTCATGTCCTCGGGCGCCTCGAAGCCGCGCAGGATCAGGAGCCGGCCGAGCATCCCGATCTCCGTGCGCCAGCTTCCGAGCAGCGTGCCGCCGGCCTCGGGCGCGCCGACCCAGGCG
>NZ_VRUX01000828.1:0-1476 GCF_008039885.1 Methylobacterium sp. WL103 | reverse complement strand
GGCGCCGACCCTGCGCCCTTCATCGCGGCGCGCACCGCCGCCTCGGCCTGGGCGGTGACGGCCTTGCGGTCGGTGCCGGCCTCGAAGGCGATCGGCTGACCCCAGACCACGTGGACGTCGATCGGCCCCTTCTCGAAGAACAGGGCGAGGTGGGGGGCGAGGTCCATGTCGCCGTACCAGGCGATCTCGGGGCGCTCGACCCGGCCGACGGGCAGGCCGTTGCGGCGCGGATAGGTGATCGCCAGCGGCTGCAGGCGGATGCGGTCGGTCTCGGCCTGGATCGCGGCCCGCGCCGCGCCGACGAGCGAGGAGCGGAACGGCAGCAGGCGGGTGCCGTCGCCGGTGGTGCCCTCGGCGAACAGCACCACGAGCTCGCCCCGCGCCAGCCGGTCGCCGATCGCGGCGTTGACGGTGGCGGTGGCGCCCCGCCGCGCCCGGTCGATGAACACCGTGCGCTGGAGGGCGGCGAGCGTGCCGACGACCGGCCAGCCGGCGATCTCGGACTTCGCCACGAACGAGAGCGGCCGCAGCGAGCCGATGGCGATGATGTCGAGCCAGGAGACGTGGTTGGCGAGCACCAGGGCGGCCTCGCCGGGGCGGGGCGGGGTGCCGCTCTGCGTCACCCGCACCGAGAACAGGGCCAGGAACACCCGGTGGAACAGGGCGGGCGCGAGGCCCCATCCGCGGCGCTCGCCGAAGCGCAGGGCCAGCCAGTGCGGCCCGGCGAGCAGCGCGAAGGCCAACGCGCAGACGACCAGCCGCAGGGCCACCCCGACGCGCGTCACCGGCCGCTCACGTCAGGTCGGCCCGCATGGTCAGCGCAGTCGCGCGGCTGCCGTCGGCCTGCGCGTAGTAGCCGGTCCGCGTGCCGACCTGCGTGAAGCCGTGCCGGGCGTAGAGCCTGAGCGCGGGGGCGTTGCCCTCGTCGACCTCCAGGTGGACGTGCGCGACACCGATCAGCGCCAGGTGCCCGAGGTGCTCGCGCAGCAGCCGGTGGCTCAGGCCCCCGCCGCGGGCGGAGGGCGCCAGCACGACGGTGAGGATCTCCGCCTCGTCCGCGACCTTGCGGGACAGGACGAAGCCCTGCATCGCGCCGGCGCGCCACAGGGCGTGCCCCTGCGTCGCGCGCTCGCACAGCATCCGCTCGAACTCGTGCGCGTCCCAGGGCCGCGCGAAGGCGGTGGCGTGGAGACGCGCCAGCGTCCGCGCCTGGTCGGCCTCGCGCAAGGGGGCGACGTAGGGCTCGGGGCCCCAGGCCTCCCACCAGGCGAGCCACCATTCCAGCGGCCAGAAGGGCGAGACCGGGCGGGTCATCGCCGGGCGATCCGCGCGCGGTCCTGCGGCTGGGCGTCGGCCCCGCGCAGGTACATCGGCCGGGGCAGGGCGTGGGCCGGGTCGGCGACCAGGCCGAGCGAGGCGACCCAGGCGATGTCGGGGCCGGCGGCGCCCGCGACCGTCACCGCGACGCCTCGGGCG
>NZ_VRUX01000827.1:0-1478 GCF_008039885.1 Methylobacterium sp. WL103 | reverse complement strand
GCGCATCGCCCGGCCCTTCAGCTCGATCCAGCGCGTCGCCCCGTCGCCCGCGCGCCGGATGCGGCATTGCAGGTCCAGGGATCCCACGGTCGCGATGGTGGTGAAGGCGGCCTCGGCGACCGCGCGATCCTCGGGGAGGACGTGCGCGAGGGTCGTCGCCACGTCCCAGCGCGGCTGCAGGGCGTCGTAACCGAAGATGGCGTCGTGGCGCAGGCTCCGCCGCGACACGCCGGAGCCGAGGTCGAACTCCCAGTCGCCCATGTCGGCGGCTTCGAGCGCGATGGCGAGGTGGTCGCGGGCGACCTGGAGGTCGGCGCGCTGGCGCTCGCGCGCCTCGGCGATGCGCTCGGCATGTCCGTAGAGCAGGTCCACCTTGTGAAGGTACGCGCACAGCACGACGATGCCTGAGATCAGCGCCTCGATCCGCCCAGAGAACCAGCCGACGCTGCCGCGGGACGCGCCCGTCAGCGTCACGAGGTTGTCGAGGAGGAGCAGGAACAGCGAGACCGCGAGCCAGAGCTGGAGCAGGCTGCGCAGGCGCGTCGTCCAGCACAGGATCGCGAGCGAGAGGATGGTGAGCAGGGCGACCCCCGGCCCGACGCCGGAGGTGTTGAGCGACCAATAGTCGTCGCCGACCACGGTGGTCGGCAGCCGGTCGACCTGGGCGACCACGAGGTAGGTCAAACCGGCGACCGCCACCGCGACCCCGACGGCCGCGGCGATCCCGACGGATGCGGACCGTTCGGGGGCGATCGACCGGTGTCGGCCGTCGCCTTCCATGATCGCGTAGGGCAGTGCGAACAGCGGCGGCCCGAGGTGCCACAGGGTCCATAGCCACGTCGTCGTGGCCGGCGACGACCCGAGGATGCGACCCGTGCCGAAGACGTTCGGGAAGCTCAGGAGCTGGATCGCGACGATCAGCGTGACGTAGAGGCCGCCCGACGAGAGCACCAGCAGCGGCACCGAGCGGGTGCGCCGGTACTGCGCGAAGAACAGCGCCGTGGTGACCGCGTAGACCACCGTGAGCGCCGATTGATGGCTCGCGACGAATCCCGGCATCGGCGCCATCGGCTGCCCGACGAACGGGAGCAGCGCGAGCGACAGCGCGGCGAAGGCGAGGCAGACCAGGCCGGCGAACTGTCGCTGTCTCGGGCCCGGCGCCGCGTTGGCGAAGGTGGTGAGGTCGGCGGGGCGCGGGGCGACGTTCACGATGGTCTCCGACCTTGCGACACCACCGGTGAAGCCGAAACGACAGGATTGCGTCGGCCTACCACAACCCAATGCTTGTAACTATCGCAGATGTGCAACTGAGAGGCACAATTCGTGACGGCGAGATCAGTCCGTCGCGCGGCGGAGTCCGAGGAGGGTCTTCCGGGTTGCGCGACGCTCGGCCTGGATCTGCGCCACCAGGGTCTCGGCGCTCGGCACGCCCATCGCGGTGGCCATCCGGGCCAGGGCGCCGCGCGACGGCGCCGTCC
>NZ_VRUX01000826.1:0-1479 GCF_008039885.1 Methylobacterium sp. WL103 | reverse complement strand
GGCCTCGGGCCCGGGCCAGAACCTCAGGCGAGCGCCTTGAGGCGGTGGCCGGAGCGCTCCCGGCCGGCGCCGAGGTCGTGGTGGAGGGCCATCTGCGCGTCGACGAAGCCGGCGAACTCGGCGCGGAACACCTCCGGGGCGAACTGCGCCGCCTGGGCGCGGCAGGCGGCGCGCGAGAACGTGCCCTCCTGCTCGATGAACTCGCGGACGCAGGCCGCGATCGCCGCGGGCTCGGGCTCGGCGAAGAACATGCCCGAGCGGTTGGGCGCCAGCGTCGCCACCGTCTCGCGCGCGCCGCCGCGGCCGAGCGCCAGGACGGGGGTGCCCTCGGCCTGCGCCTCGACCGGGATGATCCCGAAATCCTCCTCCGCCGCGAACACGAAGGCGCGCGCCGTGATCATGAGCCGGCGGAGCTCCTTGTCGGCGAGGTAGCCGGCGAATGTCACGTTCGGCCCGGCCGCCTCGCGCAGGCGCGCCTCCTCGGGACCGGTCCCCGCGACGACGAGCTTGAGGTCGGGCATCAGCGCGAAGGCCTGCACCACCGCGAGCACGTTCTTGTAGGGGACGAGGCGGCTCGCCACGAGGAAGTGTTCGCTCCGCGGCAGGTCCGCGCGGGTCGCCGACTGCGTCACCGGCGGATGGATCACCTCCGCGGTGCGGCCGTAGACCTTGCGGATGCGCCGGGCGACGAAGGCGGAGTTGGCCACCACCGCGTCCGGCCCGTTCGCGGTGCGGGTGTCCCACAGGCGCATCCGGTGCAGGATCATGCGGGCGACCATGCTCTTGACGCCGTGGTCGTATCCGCTCTCCCGCAGGTAGTCGTGCTGCATGTCCCAGGCGTAGCGCATGGGCGAATGGATGTAGGAGACGTGGACCTGGTTCGGCCCGGTCAGGATGCCCTTGGCGACGGCGTAGCTGCTCGAGATGACGAGGTCGTAGGCCGAGAGGTCGAACTGCTCGACGGCGATCGGCATCAGCGGCAGGTACGACCGGTGGCGGGTCCGCACGAACGGCATCTTCTGCAGGAAGCTCGTCTGCGTGGCGCCGAGGCCGATCCGGGCGCGGTCGGCCGGGCTCAGGAAGTCGAACAGCGTGAAGACGTCCGCGTCGGGATAGATCGCCAGGATCTCGCGCAGCACCCTCTCGGCGCCGCCGACGACGTAGAGCCAATCATGGACGACCGCGACGCGCATCTTCGAGACCTCGAAGGAGAGGGACGGCGATGGGACGCCGCTGGCGGATGCGACCGTCAGGTTGAGTGCCCTGAACGATCGCGACCTATGCTTTCGTTAGGTTGAGATGTTTGCGGTTTTAGAAATATCGACCGCTGAAAGGCCGCAGGACAGGCGTAAGACTGCCTATTTCCCCGACGTGGTAAATCTTAACTATACCGATCGCCGTGAATTCGAGGCCGCGTGCCATCGGGAAACGCGGACGGCGCGTGCGCCGGCCTGGGCCTCGCCGTCAGCGCGGGCGGGG
>NZ_VRUX01000825.1:0-1481 GCF_008039885.1 Methylobacterium sp. WL103 | reverse complement strand
ATGCGCGGCTGGCCGCGCCGCCCGCCGTGAGCTCGTCGCGCAGGCCGGGCAGCTGGTCGAGCAACGTCGCGTGGCGGTCGAGGTAGCCGTTCAGCTGGTCCGGCCGGTCGAGCAGGCCGCGGTCGCGGATGTTGGCGAGGAACTGATCGCGCAGCGCCGGGCGCACGCGGGCGTCGCCGCCCGCTTCGCTCATAAGCTGGCGGAGATCGGACAATCGGCCTTCCTCGGACTGCGCGAACCGGGGCGCGACGCCGCTGTCCGGCACGTTGTAGACGCCCTGGCGCTCGCCTAGCACCTGAGCCACCGCGTTCTGCGGCCGCTCAAACCGGTCGGCCACGTCGCGCCGCGCCGCGCGGGCGGTGTCGTACTGGCCGCGCAGACCCTCGGGGACCGCTCCGTCGAGGTAGTCGTCGAGCGCCGTCACGTGCTGATCGATGATGCGGGCCTCGGCCGGGCGGTTCGCGCTGCGCGCCGCGCGTGCCTCGTCGGTGAGGGCGCTGCGCAAGCCGGTCACTTCGCGGATCGGCTGCTGACTGTTGCCCGGCGCCGGCGCACGCGTGATCGGGCGGCCGGACGCATCGAGCAATCCGGTATCGACCGGCCCGGTGGCCTCGGCCGGGCCGATGAGGCGGTCCGGGATGTTCGCTTCGCCCGGGCGGAAGCGCTCGCGCTCTGCCACGCTCAGGCCCTCATCAATGCCGCCGAAGCGCTGAGCGAGCGGGGCGACATCCACGCTGGCGGTCGAGGCGTTGACCGGCGCGTACGCGTCCCGGACGCCTTGGTCGGCGGTGTCCTTGGCGCGCTGAAGCGCGGCCCGGATGTCGGCGCCTCGGGCTTCGCCCGTCATGGTCGAGGTCAGGCGTTGCACGTGCTCATCGAGGGTACGTTGGGCGATGTCGGCTTGTGTCTCGCTCGCTGCCACCCGGCGGTCGACGCCGCCCTGTAGGTCGTTGCGGAACTGTCCGGCCGAGCCGGTCGGCGCCAGCTCGCCCATCCGGTCGCCGATAGCAGCCTGGTTCGAGGCACGCCGCACCGTGTCGAGGCCCGGATTGGCGGCTGTGTGCCCGAAGACGTAGGCGGCAAGCCCCGGGTCGCCGGAGCGATCCGCGATGTCCGACCGGTAGCCCGGGATTGCCGATTCCGCAGCGGATGGCGTCCGCAGCTGGTTCGCCAGCGGCTGCGCGTCGATGGCGCCGCGGTCGACGCCGCCGGCAACCTGCGCCTGCGCATGGCCGGAGTTGGCGATGATCTCGTGCGCGACGGCCTCGCGCGCCACGTCGTCGGCGAAGCGGGTCGAGCCGCGGGCCGCCGAGGCAAGCGAGCCGATGGCGCCGAGGATCGGCTTAGCGATCGCCAGGCCGCTGACGCCCGCCGCCGACCCGATGAGGTCCGCAGTCGGGTTGTGGTCGTCGCCGGTGATGGCGCGCGCGCCTTCGTTCGCGACACCGGCACCGGTGCCGGCCGCGCCCGCTCCCAACGCC
>NZ_VRUX01000824.1:0-1482 GCF_008039885.1 Methylobacterium sp. WL103 | reverse complement strand
GCTGGGCGGCGCGCCGGAGCGTGGGCGCGCGGGCGCCGCGCCCTCTCCGAACACCGACTTCGTGATCTCGGCGATGCCGCCCAGCGTCCCGGCGAGTGCCGCCGCCTCGATCGGCACCACCACCACGCGCTGGTTCGGCGCGGTGGCGAGCGCCTTGATCGCGTCCACGTACTTCTCGGCCACCAAGAAGTTCGCCGCCGCGATGTCGCCCGCGGCGATCGCGGCGCTGATCATGCCGGTGGCCTTCGCCTCGGCTTCCGCCGAGCGCTCGCGCGCCTCGGCGTCGCGGAAGGCGGCTTCCTTGCGCCCTTCCGCCTCCAGGATCGCCGACTGCTTGCGCCCCTCGGCGCGCAGGATGTCGGCTTGACGGTGGCCTTCCGCCTCCAGCACCGAGGCGCGCTTCTCGCGCTCGGCCTTCATCTGCCGGGCCATGGCTCCGGCGAGGTCGGCAGGGGGCACGATGTCCTTGATCTCGATGCGGGTCATCTTCACCCCCCAGGGCGAGGCGGCGGCGTCCATCACCCGCAGCAGCCGCTCGTTGATCTCGTCCCGGTGCGAGAGCAGCTGGTCGAGGTCCATCGAGCCGACCACGGTGCGGATGTTGGTCATCGTCAGCGTGCGGGTGGCGACGTCGAGGTTGGAGATCTCGTAGGAGGCGCGGGCGGCGTCGAGCACCTGGTAGAACACCACCGCGTCGATGGTGACGCCGGCGTTGTCGCGGGTGAAGGCCTCCTGGCTCGCCACCTCGATCACCTGCTCCATCACGTTGACGCGGCGCCCGATGCGCTCGACGAACGGCGTGATCAGCCCGAGGCCGGATTCGAGGGTGCGGGCGTAGCGCCCGAAGCGCTCGACGGTGAAGACGTAGCCCTGCGGTACGATGTTGATGCCGGCGGCCAGCGTCACGATCACCAGGATCGCCGCCACGACCGCGAACGTGCTCAGACCGATCGAGAGACTCATCGCCATCCCCCCTGGCGCCGACGCGGCGCGCCGGCATCCTAGCGCAGCCGGAGGCGACTGCGCGATCGGGCGCCGCTCTTCCTGGTCAGGGGCTGGGTTTCTCCACGTCGTCCGGTAGGATCGGGTCCCCGCTCCCGAACGGGAGTGGGATCCGCGGCTTATCGCTTCCACACGCCGATGCGCTCGGTGCGGGCGTGGTCCTCGGCCGCCACCAGCTCGGGGGAGGCTTCCGGAGAGGCGCGGCCGCCGCCGTTGAACAGGACCACCTCGGAAAGGTCGCGGCCCTCGACGGTGCAGGAGACGTTCTCGCTGCCCGGCACCGACGTGCAGGTGACCGGCCGGCCGGCGAGGTACTTGGAGAGCTCGTCGGCCTGGCCGCCCCGCACCCACTCGACGCCGAACAGATGCATCACCTTGCCGGCGACGCGCACGGTCGCGGTGTCGATCACCTCGGCCTTGCCGCTGATCGCGTTGGCGGCCGGCGCGGGCGGCGGCCGCCAACGCGATCAGCGGCAAGGC
>NZ_VRUX01000823.1:0-1482 GCF_008039885.1 Methylobacterium sp. WL103 | reverse complement strand
GGGCCTGAGGGGCCACCCGTCCGCTGGGACGTGGCGTCCCGCCATGTGCGCTGCCTCACCGCGCCGACGGCGGCGGCCGGCTTAGCCGTTCTCGATGAGCACCAGCATCCACGACGTCAGCGCGCCGATCTTCATCAACGCGCTTCGCAACATGAGCGCCTGGCTCGACAAGGCGGCCTCGGAGAAGCCGGAGGCCGACCTGCTCCTCGCCCGCCTCGCCCCCGACATGAAGCCGTTGCCGGCCCAGTTCCAGATGGCGTCCGACAGCGCGAAGAACGCGATGGCGCGGCTCGCCGGCATTGAGGCTCCGGCGATGCCGGACGTCGAGGCGAGCTTTGCCGAGCTCAAGCAGCGCTGCGCCCGGACCATCGCCTTCGTCGAGGGCGTCGACCCGGCGGCGCTGGCATCCGCCGCGGAGCGCGAGGTGGAGCTGAAATTCCCCAACGGCTCGGGATACCGCTTCTCGGGGCAGACCTACCTCACCGGGTTCGCGCTTCCGAACTTCTTCTTCCACGTCACCACCGCCTACGCGATCCTGCGCGGGGCCGGCGTGAGCCTCGGCAAGCCGGACTTCCTCCAGCATCTCGGGCCGCCGAACATCCAGGCGGCGAAGTAGGCGACGCACCGGGTGTCGGACATCGCGCACATCAGGTCGGGAGCGCCGCAAGTTCCAGGCGCGCCGGCTTCAAGCCGGGTCCGTCGTCGGCGATGCCGCGGAACTCGGGGCGGTCGAGCCGCTTGGCTTTCCGAGCCGGTGCTCGTGCCGGTCGGGAGGAAGACCATGTCGAGCGACACAGATAAGCACCGCGCCCTGCTCGGCGCCCTCAAGGACGCCCAGGGCAAGGGCGACGGCGCCTTCGAGCAGGCCGTCACGAACGCCTTCGAGCATGTCTTCGAGCATCTCGGGCGCCTGAACGACCATGTTTCGCTCGGCGGCCCAGACGGCGAGGATCCGCATCTAAAGGCCGGCGAGTCGCCCACCCTGCGATAGCTCGCGGACCGAAGGGCATCGCGCTGCGAAGACCTCGATGCCCTCGACTGCGTTCCGATGACCGGCGCGTCGACGATGTCAGAACTTGCGGATGACCGGGCTCGCCGCGGGAGGCGCGTCCTTGTCCTGATAGATCGGCACGGTGACTCGCAGCCAGCCGCGTGTCTCGAGGCCGGCGTAGTTGCGCTGGATCACGTCCCGCGTGACGTAGGCCTGAAGGTTCACCGGGCCGAAATTGTATCCGACGAGTGCGCCGACGGCGACCTGGCCTTGGCGGGCGTAGGAGGGGTCGCCGGTCGGCAGGTCGGTCGATCCGAAGGCCACCGGCCCGACCTCCCATTTGCCGAAATGCTTCGTGGCCGTGAGTGTCTGTTCGGCAACAAGCTGTGCAATCTGAGCAGGTTGTGATTCAAGCGAGGGCTGAGAAAGGCCTTTGCTGATGTGGACGACCGAGAACCGTGTTCGCTACGACCGGAGCGCGTTGCGCTACG
>NZ_VRUX01000822.1:0-1487 GCF_008039885.1 Methylobacterium sp. WL103 | reverse complement strand
CTTCCTGCGCCGGGCCGCAGACGCGCGGGCCCGGGGGGCGCAGAGCGAGGCGCGCGAGACCGCCCGCGCGAGTAGAGCCGCCTCCCCCGCCTGATCACAAGATAGCTTCGGCTAAGTTCCTTGCCCCGGCGTGCAAGGTGTGCAGCAGCCTCGAAGCTGTGCTGTGGCCTTGAACCTTTGCCGTGGCCTTGCGGGTGGCCGGTCGACTAGAGCCGCCGGGTCGTTTCCCCGGACCCGTCATGAGCCGCACCCAGAAAGCCGCCCTCGCCAGCGCCGTCGTCGGCCTCGCGGTCACGGGGCTGAAATTCCTCGCCTACTGGCTCACCGGCAGCCTCGCGCTGTACTCGGACGCGCTCGAGAGCATCATCAACGTGGTGGCGGCGCTGAGCGCGTTCGTCGCCCTGCGGGTGGCCGGGCTGCCGGCCGACGAAGACCACCCCTACGGCCACCACAAGGCGGAGTTCTTCTCGGCGGTGATCGAGGGATCGCTGATCATCGTCGCGTCTCTGCTGATCCTGCGCGAGGCGTATTATGGCATCCTGGCGCCCAGGCCCGTCGACGCCCCCGCCATCGGCCTCGCCATCAACGCCGTCGCCACGGCGATCAACGCGGTGTGGGCGTGGGCGCTGCTGCGCTGGGGCAAGGCCTGGCGCTCGCCGGCCCTGGTCGCAGACGGCCGCCACGTGCTCGCCGACGTGTTCACCTCGGGCGGCGTGCTCGTCGGCGTGGTCCTGGTGCTGGTGACCGGCATCCCGGTGCTCGATCCGGTGGTCGCGGGGCTCGTCGCCCTGAACATTCTCTGGTCCGGCTGGAAGATGGTCCGCGAATCCGTCGACGGCCTGATGGACCGGGCCGCGCCCGGCGACATGGTCGGGCAGATCCGCTCGCTGATCTCGCTCCACGGCGAGGGCGCGCTGGAGGCGCACGACGTCCGCACCCGCTACGCCGGTCAGGCGACCTTCATCGACTTCCACCTCGTCGTGCCCGGCGAGATGAGCGTGCGCGAGGCGCACGAGATCTGCGACCGGCTCGAGGACGCGCTGGAGACCACGATCCCCGGCGCCGTGGTGGTGATCCACGTGGAGCCGGCCGAGCACGCGAAGTTCCGCGGCGTGCCGGTGCTCTGAGACCGCGTCTCGAGACCAGGAATCCATGAGGTCCGGCGGATGACCGCCCCGCCGTCGCGGGGCGCGTCGGACCCACCGCATTCCGAGGCGACGCCTGCCGGCCGGAGCGTCTGCGCATTCTGCCACGCCTCCGGATCAATGCAACTTATGGTGGGATAGGACCCAGGGGTTTCAAAGTTCGTTAACCAGGTTCTCAGATTGTACCGGGTGCCACGATACGTTCACAGGTTGTTATCGAACGGAACGTGGCCGAGCATGGTGCGGCTGAAGGCCTATGATGGTGTGTGCTTCTCCTGTCGATCGCAATGCCGGCCGGCGCGGCCGGCGGGCGGCCCGCCTCGCGGTGTCGCTCGCCTGCGC
>NZ_VRUX01000821.1:0-1497 GCF_008039885.1 Methylobacterium sp. WL103 | reverse complement strand
CGCCGAGGTACAGCGGCGGCTTCGGGGTGACGGGGGCGGCCGGGACGTCCGCGAGGCTGACGAGGCGGGTGCTGCCGACGAGGATGCGGCGCTCGGTCTCGAGCTCGTTGGCGCGCTTGTACAGGTCGGCGTACTGGCCCCGCTTGATCTCGGCGTTGCGCACCATGCCGGCGGCGACCGACTCGTTCTCCATCGCGGCGGCGGCGTCGGTCCTGGCGCCCTCCATCTGCTGGCGCAGCGACTTGGCGAGCGCGCTCGACGCGTCGTAGGTCTTCTTCAGGCCGGCGCCGATGCTCGCGACCTCGCGTTCGACGCGCAGCTTCAGGCCGGCCAGCTCCGTGCGCATCGCCTGCAGCGTCGGATGGTTCGGCCCCAGCACCGTGCCGGCGTTGGCGATCTGCGCGGCCACCACGTTCATCTGCTGCTTGAGGTCGCCGATGGTGCGGCTCGCCAGCACCGCCGGGGCGTCGATCGAGCCGCGGGCCTGGTCGGCGTTGATCTCGGCCAGGCGCGCGGCGGCGTCGGCCTTGGCGGTCTCGGCCGCCGCGAGCTGCTGGGTGATGGTGCTCAGCCGCTCGGAGGTGATCGGCGCGTTGGCGCCCGACATCAGGCCCTTGCTGCGGCGGAAGGCCTGGATCTTGGCCTCGTCGGCGCGCAACGACGCGTCGAGCTGGCGGACCTCCTTCCACAACCACTCGGTGGCCGCCTCGCGGCTGTTGGCGAGGACGCCGCGCTGGTCGTCGAGGAAGGTCGTGATCAGCGCGTTGGTCAGCGCCTGGGCGGTCTCGGCGTTCGGCGACCGGTAGGCGATGTTGATGACGCGCGAGCGGCCCGCGCCGGTGACGACGAAGCGCCGCTGCAGGGTGTCGACCACCAGGTCGGCGTTGCCGCGCAGCCTGTCGCAGCCGTCGTCCCTTTGCGGCATCAGGCCCGCGAGGAGGCCCCCGCGCGCACTCTGCCGGCATTCGGCCACGACCTTCTCGACCACGTCGCCCGAGGCGACGAGGCGCATCATCCGCGGCGAGCGGATCACCAGCATCTGGCTCTCGATGTCGGCCGGGTCGCCGAGCTTCTGGATCCAGGCGACCGAGGCGTTGGGGTTGTTGCTGCCGGGCTCCGGCTCGGCCACGATCACCGAGCCGACCGCGAGGTACTGCGTCGGCGCCGCCATCAGCAGCAGGATCGCGACGGCCATCACGGAGGCGAAGACCGCCGCGAACAGGCCGCGCCGCCGCAGGATCGCCGCGACCAGGCCGGCGGCCTGGTTGGTCGCCTGGCCTGCAGCTTGGCCTGCAGCTTGGCCTGCACCTTGGCCTGCACCTTGGCCGTTCTCGGCCGCCCGCGAAGGGGCCGGGCCGGCCGTCTGGATCGGGCTGAGGTAGGACGTCGTCATCGTCGACCACCGGGTCTGGTGCCGGTCCGCGGGCAGGGGCGCGGAAGCCGTGCGAGGTGAGCGAAAGGTCCGGCCGCGTCGCGCGGGCCGGGGGTGGCGGATGC
>NZ_VRUX01000820.1:0-1500 GCF_008039885.1 Methylobacterium sp. WL103 | reverse complement strand
TCGCCGCACGGCTCGGGCCGGCGAGGGCGCTCGCGGTCGGCGCGACCTTAGAGGGCTTTCGGCCCGGCGGGATACCGACCGGACGAAAGAAAGCGCGTCACGCGACCGGTCGTCGACGCCTCTTGCCGAACGCGCGCAGATCGACGGCACACGACGCTTCCTGCCCCGTCGAGCCCGGACGTCCGTCAGGCCGGGAGAAGCTGGATCAGCAGGTCGCCGACGAGGAGGACGAGGAGGGCCGCGCCGATATAGGCCGGCATCCGGCTCGTGCGCCCGCGTTCCCAGACCGGGAACGCCGCGACGTCCTCCGCGTCGTCGAGGCGGCCGAGCCTCAGCACGGCGCCGGGGACCGGGCGTCGGCGAAGGCCGGGGGGACGCGGTCGGCGGCCCGTTCGGCGTCGGCGATCTCGCGGATCAGGTCGGCGCGTTGCGCGTCGACGAGGTCGGGCAGGATGTCGTCGTCGCACGCGTCGATCGCCGCGATCAGGCGGAAGCCCGACCCGATGCGCTCGAAGGCGACCCGGACCTCGCGCTGCGCGTAGGGGTCGTGCGGGTCGAGGCAGACATGCTCGGGCATGGTATCGGGACGCGATGCCGCCGAGGCGGCGAGGGCGTCCGCTTAAGGGGGTCGCGTGACGGCCGGATGACGGGCGCGGGCGCCCGTCGTCGAGGTCCTCTCCTCGGTAGGCCCTACTTGCCGCCGGACTGCGCGTAGGCGTCGATCGCCCGGCGGCAATTCTCCGTCAGCGCGTCGCGGTTCTTCTTGAAGCACGCGTCCATCGCCGGATCGTCGGGATCGATGTCGCCGCAGAGTTTCAGCGCGTCTCCGGTGCAGTACTTCTTCAGGTCCGCGTTGCCGCGCGTCGAGGCGGGGGCCGCGAGGGCCGGGACGGCGGTGAGGGCGAGGACGAGGGCTAGCAGGGCGGCGCGCATCGTGGCTTCCAGATGAGAGGATCTTGGGCGGCTCGAGGATGGTCGTTCGGTCGAGGTCCACGGCAAGGAACGCCGCACCGTGCGAAACGGCTCCGTCGTGGCCGGCCCGCGCGCCTGCGGCATCGACCGCCGGCGGCGATGCGCGGATCGGATGTGACGAAACCCGGCGCCCGGCGTTCTCGACCCATGATCGATGATGCGCCTCGCTTCGGCTTCTGCTGCAAGTTCGTGCTCACGCCGCCCCCGGACGGCTTCAAGACCCTGAAGGCCGCCCGCGAGGCGACGCTTCGGATGAACCTCACCAACGCGACCATGGCCTCCCTGACGGCGCTGGCGCCGGCGGCGCGCCGCGCGAAGATCGAGGGCCTGGTGCGCCACAACCTCGGGGCCCTGGAGCGCCAGATCGCCTGGGTCGCCGGGCGCCCGCCGATCGAGCGGCTGCTGCGCATGGCGAGCAACGTCCTGCCGGGCTACACCCACCCCGTGGCGCGGGACATCTACGCCGAGCCCGAGATGCGCCGCCTCGTGGAGGCGGGCCTCGCCCGCTGCGGCGAGGCCGCCCGCGCA
>NZ_VRUX01000081.1:0-11755 GCF_008039885.1 Methylobacterium sp. WL103 | reverse complement strand
GGCGTGCGCCGCGACCCAGAGCGGGCCGGTCGCCCCGGCGCGCGCCTGGTCGAGCGCTTCGGTGTTGGTCGAGCCGAGGCGGTCGTGGACGTGAAGGCGATGCCCGACGGCGCGCGCGCCGTCGCCGAGACGGAAGTCCAAGGCGCTAGAACAGCGACTTGGCCGCCGCGCCCGCAGCCCCGACGAGCGGTGCCGGCAGCAGCCAGAACAGGATCACGACGACGCTCGACAGGGCGAGCACGATGCGCAGGCCCGGGGCCATCGCCTCGTAGGGCGCCTTGGCCTCGTCGAAGTACATGATCTTGACCACGCGGATGTAATAGTACGCCCCGACCACGCTGGTGACCACGCCGACGACGGCGAGCGCCACGAGGTTGGCCTGGATCGCGGCGGCGAACACGTAGAACTTGCCGAAGAACCCGGCGAGCGGCGGGATGCCGGCCAGCGAGAACATCATCATCGCCAGGCAGAACGCGATCCACGGATGGGTGCGCGAGAGGCCGGACAGGTCCTCGATCGTCTCGAACATCTCGTTCCGGCGGCGCAGGCTCAGGATGATGGCGAAGGCGCCGAGCGTCATCGCGAGGTAGATGATCATGTAGACCACCACGCCGCGGATGCCCTCCTCGGTGCCCGCCGCCAACCCGATCAGGGCGTAGCCGACGTTGCCGATCGACGAGTAGGCCATCAGGCGCTTGAGGCTGCGCTGGCCGATGGCGGCGAAGGAGCCCAGCGTCATCGAGGCGATGGCGATGAACACGATGATCTGCTGCCAGATCGCGGTGACGTCGGGGAACGCGCCGATGAAGACGCGGACCGTCATCGCCATCGCCGCCATCTTCGGGGCGGAGGCGAAGAACGCCGTCACCGGCGTCGGAGAACCCTCGTAGACGTCCGGCGTCCACATGTGGAACGGCACCGCCGCCAGCTTGAACGAGACGCCGGCCGCGACGAACACGATGCCGAGCACGATGCCGAAGCCGGCATCCTCGTGGAGCGCCGAGACGATACCGGGGAAGGACACGGTGCCGGTGAAGCCGTAGACCAGCGAGGCGCCGTAGAGCAGCATGCCCGAGGAAAGCGCGCCGAGGACGAAGTACTTCAGGCCGGCTTCGGTGGACTTCAGGTCGTCGCGGTGGAACGCGGCGATGACGTAGGCGGCGAGCGACTGCAGCTCGAGGCCGAGATAGAGCGCGATCAGGTCGTTGGCCGAGACCATGACCAGCATGCCGATCGTGCACAGCACGATCAGGATCGGGAACTCGAACCGGTCGATCTTCTCGCGCTGGAAGTAGTCGCGCGACAGCAGGATCGTCGCGGCGGAACCCAGCAGCACCAGGGCCTTCATCACCTTCGAGAAGCCGTCCTGGATGAAGCTGCCGGACAGCGTCGTCACCTTGGTGCCGGGCGCCTGCGACATCACCACGAACAGGGCGACGAGCAGCAGCGCGAGGGCGCCGACGTTGATGGTCTCGACGGAGCGCTCGCCGCGGAACGCGCCGTAGAGGATCAGCACCATCACGCCGACGCCGAGGATCAGCTCGGGCAGCAGCGGGGTGAGCGAGGGCAGGACGGTCTGCACGGTCTGGACGGTCGGCATCTCTGGCCCTGCCTTCAGCGCGCGAGGGGCAGCGCGGCGGCCGCGGTCTGCGTGTTCGAGAGGGCGGCCTTCATGCTCGTCATCAACGCCTCGGTGGAGGGGGCGAAGACGTCGAGGATCGGGGCCGGGTGGACGCCGTAGTAGATCGTCAGCGCGACGAGCGGCGCGAGGATCAGCTTTTCACGGTTGTCGAGATCGAGGATGCCCTGGAGGTTGGGCTTCTCGAGCTTGCCGTAGATCACCCGCGCGTAGAGCCACAGGGCGTAGCCGGCCGACAGGATGATGCCGAAGACCGAAAAGAACGCCACCGTCGGGTTCGCCTTGAAGGCGCCCATCATCGCCAGGAACTCGCCGACGAAGCCGGAGGTGCCGGGCAGGCCGACATTGGCCATGGTGAACACCATCATCGCCACGGCGTAGAGCGGCATCCGCTTCACGAGGCCGCCATAGGCCGCGATCTCGCGGGTGTGCATCCGGTCGTAGACCACGCCGACCCCGAGGAAGAGCGCGCCCGAGACGATGCCGTGCGAGATCATGAGGAACAGCGCGCCCTGGATGCCCTGTTCGTTGAGGGTGAACAGGCCGAGCGTGACGAAGCCCATATGCGCCACCGACGAGTAGGCGATGAGCTTCTTGATGTCGGTCTGCATCAGGGCGGTGAGCGAGGTGAAGATGATCGCGATCACCGACAGCGCGAAGACCAGCGGCGCGAAGGTGTGGCTCGCATCCGGCAGCATCGGCAGCGAGATCCGGATGAAGCCGTAGCCGCCCATCTTGAGCAGGATGCCGGCCAGGATCACCGAGCCGGCGGTGGGCGCCTCGACGTGCGCGTCGGGGAGCCAGGTGTGCACCGGCCACATCGGCATCTTCACCGCGAAGCTCGCGAAGAAGGCCAGCCACAGCCACCATTGCATGCTCACGGGGAAGCGGGTCTGCAACAGGGTCGGGATGTCGGTCGTGCCGGCCTGCCAGTACATCGCCATGATGGCGAGCAGCATCAGCACCGAGCCGAGCAGGGTGTAGAGGAAGAACTTGAAGCTGGCGTAGATGCGCCGCTTGCCGCCCCAGATGCCGATGATGAGGAACATCGGGATCAGGCCGGCCTCGAAGAACAGGTAGAACAGCACCAGGTCGAGCGCCTGGAAGACGCCGATCATCGTCGTCTCGAGCACGAGGAAGGCGACGAAGTACTCCTTCACGCGGGTGCCGATCGCGTGCCACGAGGCGCCGACGCAGAACGGCATCAGGAACGTCGTCAGCAGCACGAGCGGCATCGAGAAGCCGTCGACGCCGAGCTTGAACCGGATCGTCTCGGCGAGCCACGCGTGGCTCTCGACGAGCTGGAAGCTCGCCGAGGTCGCGTCGTACCGGTTCCAGGCGACGAGCGAGAGCAGGAAGGTGACGACCGTGGTCGCGAGCGCCGCCCAGCGGGCGTTCTTCGCGACGGCCTTCTCGTCGCCCGACAAGGTCAGGATGAAGGCCGCGCCGCAGAGCGGCACGATCAGCAGGCCGGAGAGGATGCCGAGACCGAACATCTAGCGAAGGCTCCAAACGATGGGATTCGCGCTCGGACGGCACGACGCAGCCCCCTCTCCCGTGCGGGAGAGGGTTGGGGTGAGGGATGAGGACGTGCCGGAGAGGTCACGCCCCTCACCCTGTCCCTCTCCCACTGGGAGAGGGGACCCGCGCAAGGGCCGGATGCGATGCTGAGCGACGACCATCGTCAGTGCCCCCCGGGCTTCGGAAGGCCGGCCATCAGGTACCAGCTCAGGATGCCCGCGACGCCGATCAGCATCACGAAGGCGTAGTGGTAGACGTAGCCGGTCTGGAAGCGGACGACGCCGCGGGTCACGTCGACGACGCGGGCCGCGATCCCGTCCGGGCCGGCGCCGTCGATGGCGCGGCCGTCGACCTGCCGCCACAGGAACAGGCCGAAATCCTTGGCCGGACGCACGAAGATCCGGTCGTAGATCTCGTCGACGTACCACTTGTTGAGCAGGAACCGGTACAGGGCCGGCTGCTGGGCGGCGAGCGCGCCCGGCAGCTTCGGCCGGCGGATGTACATGATGAAGGCCAGCACGAACCCGAGCAGCAGCATGATGAACGGCGCGTAGGAGACCAGCGCGGGCACGTGGTGGATGTCGTGCATGATGTGGTTGTCGGGCCCGTGCGCCAGGGCGTGGCCCCAGAACGCCTCCATGCCCTCGCCGATGAAGCGATCCTTGAAGATCAGGCCGGCGAACAGCGCGCCGAAGGCGAGGATGCCGAGGGGGATCGTCATCACCAGCGGGGATTCGTGTGGCGTGTGATCGCCGTGATGGCCGTGCCCGTGGTGGTCGTCGGCGACGAGGTCGCTCTTGTGCGCCGGCTCGATGTCGTGGCCGTGGTCGTCGTGCGCCACGCCCTCGGTGTGGCCCGGCGCGCCGTCGGCTTCGACGGCCTGAGACGCATGCGCGACGGCCGGCGTCGCGTGGTCGTCGTGATGGGCGTGCGCGCCCCAGCGCGCCGGCCCCTCGAAGGTGAGGAAGAACAGGCGCCAGGAATAGAACGAGGTGAAGAACGCCGCGATCACGGTCGCCATGAAGGCCAGCGTGTGCCCGGGCCGCGTCGAGGCGTAGGCCGCCTCGATGATCGCATCCTTCGAGTAGTAGCCGGCGGTGAAGGGGAAGCCGATGAGCGCCAGCGTACCGATCGCCATCATCGCGGTGGTGAACGGGATGTAGCGGCGCAAGTCGCCCATGTTCCGCATGTCCTGCTCGTGGTGCATCGCGTGGATGACCGAGCCGGCGCCGAGGAACAGCAGCGCCTTGAAGAAGGCGTGGGTGAACAGGTGGAAGATGCCGGCGGAGTACGCGCCGACGCCGAGCGCGACGAACATATAGCCGAGCTGCGAGCAGGTCGAGTACGCGATCACGCGCTTGATGTCGTTCTGCACCAGGCCGACCGTGGCGGCGAAGAAGGCGGTGATGCCGCCGATGACCGTGACGAACACGAGGGCGTCGGGCGCGAGCTCGAACAGCGGCGACAGGCGCGCCACCATGAACACACCGGCCGTCACCATGGTCGCGGCATGGATCAGCGCCGAGACCGGGGTCGGGCCTTCCATCGCATCCGGCAGCCAGGTGTGCAGCAGGAACTGCGCCGACTTGCCCATCGCGCCCATGAACAGCAGCAGGCAGGTCAGCGTCAGCGCGTGCCAATCCTGGCCGAGGAAGTGGAAATGCGCGTCCTTGAGCTCGTTCACCCGCGGGAAGATGCCGTCGAAGGCGACCGAGCCGAACAGCACGAAGACGAGGAAGATGCCGAGCGAGAAGCCGAAATCGCCGACGCGGTTGACGATGAAGGCCTTCATCGCGGCGGCGTTCGCCGAGGGCTTCTCGTACCAGAACCCGATCAGCAGGTAGGAGGCGAGGCCGACGCCCTCCCAGCCGAAGAACATCTGCACGAGGTTGTCGGCCGTCACCAGCATCAGCATGGCGAAGGTGAACAGCGACAGGTAGGCGAAGAAGCGCGGCCGGTGCGGATCCTCCTCCATGTAGCCGACGGAGTAGAGGTGCACGAGGGTCGAGACGGTGGTGACGACGACGAGCATCACCCGCGTCAGCGTGTCGATGCGGAAGGCCCAGTCGACGGTGAGGTCGCCGGCCGTGAACCAGGTCGCGACCTGCACCCGCGTGGCGTGGTCGCCCTCGATGAACACGCCCCAGGACAGCAGCGCCGAGAAGGCGAGGCAGGCGGTGGTGACGTACTCGCAGACCCGCGCGCCGATGAAGCGCCCGAACAGCCCGGCGATGAGGGCGCCGATGAGCGGGAAGAAGACGATCGCGTGATACATCGTGCGGTCCGGCCTCGCAGGGCGGCGGGTTTCTGGCGGAAGGGCGTCGCGGGGTGAGCCGCTCAGCCCTTCATCATGCTGATGTCCTCGACCGCGATGGAGCCGCGGTTGCGGAAGAACACCACGAGGATGGCGAGCCCGATCGCGGCCTCGGCCGCGGCGACCGTTAGCACGAACAGGGCGAAGACCTGGCCGGTGATGTCGTTCAGGTGGGTCGAGAAGGCGACGAAGTTGATGTTCACCGCGAGCAAGATCAGCTCGATCGACATCAGGATGACGATGACGTTCTTGCGGTTGATGAAGATCCCCAGCACGCCGAGCGTGAACAGGATCGCGGCGACCGTGAGGTAGTGGCTGAGGCCGATCATCGTGCTGTCTCCGCCCAGGTCTTCAGGGTCGCCCAAGCCGTCCGGGTCTCGGCCATCAGACCTCGACGCCCTGGCGGGAGGGCACCTTGCGGGTCTCGACCGCGTCGCCTTGCGTGCGCGCGTTCTGCAGCGCGATGTTCTGGCGCTTGACGCCGGGGCGATCGCGCAGGGTCAGCACGATCGCGCCGATCATCGCGACGAGCAGGATCAGGCCGGCGATCTGGAAGAAGTAGACGTATTCCGTGTAGAGCACCCGGCCGAGGATCACCGTGTTGCTGGTGTGCTCGCCCGCCGCCACGTTGCCGAGCGGCGCCTGCACCAGGCCGGGATCGATCGTCCACGAGCCGACGACGAGCAGAAGCTCGATCAGGAACACCGCGCCGATCATCGCGCCGACCGGGAGATACTGCTGGAACCCCTGCCGGAGCTGGGCGAAGTCCACGTCGAGCATCATCACGACGAACAGGAACAGCACCGCGACCGCGCCGACGTAGACGACGACCAGGATCATCGCCAGGAACTCGGCGCCCATCAGCACGAACAGGCCGGCGGCGTTCACGAAGGCGAGAATCAGGAACAGCACCGAGGCGATGGGATTGCGGGACGCGATCACCATGAAGCCCGAGGCGATGGTGAGGCCCGCGAAGAGGTAGAAGAAGGCGGCGGCTGCAGTCATGCGCTTGTCGGGATCGGCCGCCGGAGCGGCCCCTTCTGCCTCATGAGAAAACGGTCCGCAAAAACGGTCCGGACCCGGCCGGCCGTCTATAGAACCCGCTCCCGCGCCGCACAACCCGCGGCGCTGAGGGACGGGGCGGGGATGTCAGCGGTAGGGGGCGTCCATCGCGAGGTTTCGCGCGATCTCGCGCTCCCAGCGGTCGCCGTTCAGCAGCAGCTTCTCCTTGTCGTAGAGCAGCTCCTCGCGGGTCTCGACCGAGAACTCGAAGTTCGGCCCCTCGACGATGGCATCGACCGGGCAGGCCTCCTGGCACATGCCGCAATAGATGCACTTCACCATGTCGAGGTCGTAGCGGGTGGTGCGCCGAGTGCCGTCGTTGCGGCGGGGTCCCGCCTCGATGGTAATGGCCTGCGCCGGGCAGATCGCCTCGCACAGCTTGCACGCGATGCAGCGCTCCTCGCCGTTCGGATAGCGGCGCAGGGCGTGCTCGCCGCGGAAGCGCGGGCCGCGATGGCCCATCTCGAAGGGGTAGTTGATCGTCGCCTTCGGCTTGAAGAAATACTTCATCGCGAGGACGAACCCCGAGGCGAACTCCTTCAGCAGAAGGCCCTTGGCGACCTGATCGAGCTTCATGCCGCGATCTCCGATTTCTGGGTGAGGCTCAGGCGCGAATTCACTCAGGCACCTGGAGCGAGGCCGGTCAGCTTGAGCACGAAGGCGACGACCACGACCGAGACGAGCGAGAGCGGAAGGAAGACCTTCCAGCCGAGCCGCATGAGCTGGTCGTAGCGGTAGCGCGGGACCATGGCCTTCACCATGGCGATCATGAAGAACAGGAAGCTGGCCTTCAGCGCGAACCAGATCAGCCCCGGCACCCAGGTGAAGGGCGCGAACGGGATCGGCGAGAGCCAGCCGCCGAGGAACAACACCGTGCCGAGCGCGCACATGGTCATGATCGCCACGTACTCGCCGAGCATGAACAGCAGGTACGGCGTCGAGGAGTACTCGACCATGTAGCCCGCCACGAGCTCCGATTCGGCCTCCGGCAGGTCGAAGGGGGGGCGGTTCGTCTCGGCCAGCGCGGAGATGAAGAACACCACGAACATCGGGAACAGCCACAGCCAGTACCAGCCGAGGATGCCGAGCGAGGTGTCCTGCGCGATGACGATCTTCGAGAGGTTGAGCGAGCCGGCGCAGAGCAGCACGCAGATGATCACGAAGCCGAGCGAGACCTCGTAGGAGATCATCTGTGCCGCCGAGCGGAGCGCGCCGAGGAACGCGTATTTCGAGTTCGAGGCCCAGCCGCCCATCAGCACGCCGTACACGCCCAGGCTGGAAATCGCGAAGATGTAGGTCATGCCGACGTTGATGTCGGCGAGCGCCCAGCCCTCCGCGAGCGGGATCACGGCCCAGGCCGCGAGCGCGAGCGTCGCGAAGACCAGCGGCGCCAGCAGGAACAGCGCCTTGTTGGCGCCGGCGGGAATCACCGGCTCCTTCAGCACGAACTTCAGCAGGTCGGCGAAGGACTGGAACAGACCGAACGGCCCGACCACGTTCGGGCCGCGGCGCAGCTGCACCGCCGCCCAGATCTTGCGGTCGGCCAGCAGCGCGTAGGCGATGAAGACGAGCAGGCACGCCAGCAGCAGGAAGCTCTTCAGCGCCAGCAGCAGCACGAGGCCGACGGTTTCCCAGGGTGTCATGGCGGACCCTTACTCGGCGGCTTCGAGGGCGCGCCCGCGGGCGAGGCTCGAACATTCGGCGAGCACGCGCGAGGCGCGCGCGATCGGATTGGTGAGGTAGAAGTCGAGCACCGGCGAGGCGAAGGCGGCCTTGGCCATCGTGCCGCCGAGGCCGGCCAAACGATCGACCGCCGCCACCGTGTCGCCCGACTCGACGCTGCCGATGGCGGCCAGGTGCGGGTGTTCGGCGTAGAGCGCACGGCGCAGGGCCACCAGCGAATCGTAGGGCAGGCGGTGGCCGAGCACGTCGGAGAGCGCGCGCAGGATCGCCCAGTCCTCGCGGGCGTCGCCCGGCGGGAAGCCGGCGCGGTTGGCCTGCTGCACCCGGCCCTCCAGGTTGACGTAGGTCGCGCTCTTCTCGGTGTAGGCGGCGCCGGGCAGCACCACGTCGGCGCGCGAGGCGCCGCGGTCGCCGTGGGTGCCCTGGTAGATCACGAAGGCGCCGGCCCCGACCGTGCATTCGTCGGCGCCAAGGTTGAACACCACGTCCAGCGCGCCCGGCGCGATCATGCCGGAAAAGTCGAGGCCGCCCTCCCCCGGCACGAAACCGAGGTCGAGCGCGCCGACCCGGGCGGCGGCGGTGTGCAGCACGCCGAACCCGTTCCACTCCGCCGTGACGGCACCGACGTCCTTGGCGAGCGCCGCGGCTGCGGCGATCACCGCCGGGTCGGCGAGCGCCGCACCGCCGACGATCACCAGCGGGCGCTCGGCGCCCTTCAGGATCTCGAGGAAGCTGTGCTCGCCCTTGGCCAGGGCCGCCAGGGTGTCGGTGCCGGCGCCGAGATAGGTGTGGGGATAGGTGAGGTCGGTGTCCTCGCCGATCAGGCCGACCGCGAGCCGCCCCATCCGCCAGCGCTTGCGGATGCGGACGTTGAGGAGCGACGCCTCGGTCCGCGGGTTGGCGCCGACGAGCAGGATCGCGTCCGCCGCCTCGATGCCGGGGATGGTCGGGTTGAAGACGTAGGACGCCCGGCCCCAGGCCGGATCGAGCCGCTCGCCGCCCTGGCGGCAATCGAGGTTGGCCACGCCGAGCGCGGTCATCAGACCCTTGAGCGCGAAGATCTCCTCGACGCCCGCCAGATCCCCGACCAGAGCGCCGACGCGCTTGGGGTCGGCGCCCTTCACCTTGGCGGCGATCGCGGCGAAGGCCTCACCCCAGGAGGCGGGGCGCAGGCGGCCGTTCTCGCGCAGGTACGGCCGGTCGAGGCGCTGGACGCGTAGGCCGTCCACGGGATGGCGGGTCTTGTCGGAGATCCACTCCTCGTTGATGTCCTCGTTGACCCGCGGCTCGATCTGCATGACCTCGCGGCCGCGGGCGTCGACGCGGATCGCCGAGCCGACCGCATCCATCACGTCGACCGATTCGGTCTTCGACAGCTCCCAGGGGCGGATGTTGTAGCTCTGAGGCTTGGGCACGAGGGCGCCCACGGGGCAGAGGTCGGCGACGTTGCCCTGAAGCTCCGAGCCCATCGCCTGCTCGAGATAGCTCGTGATCTCCATGTCCTCGCCGCGGCCGATCGCGCCGAGGTCCGGCACGCCGGCGACCTCGGCGAGGAAGCGCACGCAGCGCGTGCAGTGGATGCAGCGGTTCATCGCCGTCCGCACCAGCGGGCCGATGTACTTTTCCTCGACCGCGCGCTTGTTCTCGCCGTAGCGGGTCGAGTCGACGCCGTAGGCCATCGCCTGGTCCTGCAGGTCGCAATGGCCGCCCTGGTCGCAGATCGGGCAATCGAGCGGGTGGTTGATGAGGAGGAACTCCATCACCCCCTCGCGCGCCTTCTTCGTCTGGCCGGAGCGCGTCAGCACCTCGGGCGGCTCGCCGTTCGGGCCGGGGCGGCAATCCTTCACCGCGTAGGCACAGGAGGCCACGGGCTTGGGCGCACCCTTCAGCTCGACCAGGCACATCCGGCAATTGCCGGCGATCGACAGCCGCTCATGGAAGCAGAAGCGCGGGATTTCCGCGCCGGCCATCTCGCAGGCCTGCAGCAGGGTGTATTCGGCGGGAACATCGACCTCGATGCCGTCGACGAGGATTTTGGTCATGCGTTCATCTCAGGACTGAGCGTCGGCAAAGGCGGTCACTCTGCGGCCATCGGCACCGCATCGGAATGCGGGTTGGCGCTGTAGCGGTCGATGCGCTTCTCGATCTCGGGGCGGAAGTGGCGGATGAGGCCTTGGATCGGCCAGGCCGCCGCGTCGCCGAGCGCGCAGATCGTGTGGCCCTCGATCTGCTTGGTGACGTCGAGCAGCATGTCGATCTCGCGCTTCTGCGCGCGCCCTTCCGCCATCCGCAGCATCACCCGCCACATCCAGCCGGTGCCCTCGCGGCAGGGCGTGCACTGGCCGCAGGACTCGTGCTTGTAGAAATACGCGATGCGGGCGATCGCCTGGACGATGTCGGTCGAGCGGTCGAGCACGATCACAGCCGCGGTGCCCAGGCCGGAGCCGAGGTTGCGCAGGGTGTCGAAGTCCATCTTGGCGTCGATGATCTGCTCGGCCGGCACCAGCGGCACCGAGGAGCCGCCGGGGATCGAGCAGAGCAGGTTGTCCCAGCCGCCGCGCATGCCGCCGCAATGCTCGTCGACGAGCTCGCGGAAGGTGATGCCTAGCTCCTCCTCGACGTTGCACGGCTTGTTGACGTGGCCGGAGACGCAGAACAGCTTGGTGCCGGTGTTGTTCTTGCCGCCGAGGCCTGCGAACCACGCGCCGCCGCGACGCAGGATCGTGCCGGCGACCGCGATCGACTCGACGTTGTTCACCGTCGTCGGGCAGCCGTAGAGGCCCATGTTGGCCGGGAACGGCGGCTTGAGCCGCGGCATCCCCTTCTTGCCCTCGAGGGATTCGAGCAGCGCCGTCTCCTCGCCGCAGATGTAGGCGCCTGCGCCGTGGTGGACGTAGATGTCGAACGGGTAGCCGTGGACGTTGTCCTGGCCGACGAGGCGGGCCGCGTAGGCTTCGTCCACCGCCCGCTGCAGCGCGTGCTTTTCGGCGACGTATTCGCCTCGGATGTAGATGTAGCAGGCATGCGCCGCCATCGCGAAGGAGGCCAGCATGCAGCCTTCGATCAGCAGGTGCGGATCGTGCCGCATGATCTCCCGGTCCTTGCAGGTGCCGGGCTCGGACTCGTCGGCGTTGACCACGAGGTAGTGCGGCCGCCCGTCCGACTTCTTGGGCATGAACGACCACTTGAGGCCGGTCGGGAAGCCGGCGCCGCCGCGGCCGCGCAGACCCGAGGCCTTCATCTCGTCGATGATCCAGTCACGGCCCATCTCGAGCAGGAATTTGGTGCCGTCCCACGCGCCGCGCTTCTGCGCGGCCTCGAGGCCGGGCGAGTGCAACCCGTAGAGGTTGGTGAAGATGCGATCCTGATCGGCCAGCATGGCTTTGGCTTTCCGTGTCTCAGGTGGCCGGATCCGACTTCGCCGGCTTCGCCGAAGGCTCTGCCGGTTTCGTCGAAGGCTCGGACGGCTTCGCGGCGGGCGCGTTCTCGCTCGCCCCGGACGCCTCCGGCTGCGGCGGCACCGCATCGCGCGGCAG
>NZ_VRUX01000819.1:0-1508 GCF_008039885.1 Methylobacterium sp. WL103 | reverse complement strand
GATACCGACCGCCGGCCCCGGAGGTGTTCATGCCAGCCTTCTCCGCTTGGCCGGCTGCGCTTGCCAGACCAGCTCCGCCGGCCAAGCTATCCGTGGCGGAGCGGCCCACCGTGCACTAACTTTACCCCTGGACCACCTCGTGGGGGCCGATCACGCGCGGATCGCATCGGCCACGCTCTGGCCCTGTGAGATCAGCACGTCCGCCTGACGTAGCTTCGCGACGATCTCCTCGGGCTTCGGGTGCTTTGCCATCTCGTCCGTCCTCCAGGCTCAAAAGCCATACCAAAGGGCGGACCACTTCAATGGGGGCTGACCAGTGCCTGTCGACCGACTATACCAAGAGATGTCAGGCATTGCCGTCACAAAGCGGACCATCTGCAATCTACCCCAAGCGATCATTCGGCTTTCGACCCAACCCGACCGCCCGTACAATTATTGGCGCTTCTCCGAAGCGGCCGTCCGTCAGCTGTGAGGCAACTTTGGCTTGGGGGGGCGTACGCTGGGTATTGTAAAACCTGATCCGGCTCTAGCCTCAAGCGCGCGAGGCAAGGATCCGCGCGATCACCAGCAACTTTTTCTGATCGTCGTCGTTCATGATCCTGTTCCACAAGTGCATCAGTTCGGCGGTCCGACCGAGGTCGCCTGACGTCCGGCCAAAAACGCGCTTGGTTCGACCTCTAGGGTCTCCGCGATGACGCTGAGACGCTTGCGCGAATTTGGTGTCGTTTCCTGCTGATCCACGTTCATACATCCCCTTGGTATCGATTGCGCACAACCTTTCTACAAGCGTGGCTGGTTTGCAACTCGTTCCGACGGCGGAATAATACTCATATGCATTGCCGAAAGTGGGCCTGTCGCACACACCTCCCACTAGGCGCGGACCGGCGCCTAACGACCCAACTTCGCCGTTGAACGTATTCTACTGGGAGCCTGAAAGCGGACGTCACGCCCTGGCAATGCCAGGCAGGGTCGTCAAGGAATCCGCGAGCGTATCGACCAGCATGCGGATGCCTTTGATGCGGGTGCGACCGGGCACGACCAAAAGCGAAAGGGGGAGCCGACGGCAGCGGCGGGAACGGCAAGGATGGTCATGGGATGGCTCCACTCGGATGAAGGGAGCCACGATCGTCCGCCCAGGCCGGGCGACGCTCAATCAGCGCAGGGCGCTCGTCTCAATCCGCAAACCTAGAAGCTGCCACCCATCCCGCGAAAGCGGGTTCGTTCATCAACCCATATCGGCCGTCGGTTTTTGATTCACTAGGCGACCCGCAATTGGAGATTCTCAGCTTCCGCAAAGGGGCGTGTCCATGCTGTTCATTACATCCGCTCGAGGCAGAGCCTAGTCAGAAAGAACACACGGACCACGATCTGCCGGAGCATCAGCGGCGACGCCATCGAACCTTGTTCCAGCGTCGAGCTATAGGCAAATTTCTCGGCTGTCCATAATCCTGACAACGTACTCCGCGGTGACAGCGCAAGATATAGTGCTATCTTATAATATATATAAA
>NZ_VRUX01000818.1:0-1511 GCF_008039885.1 Methylobacterium sp. WL103 | reverse complement strand
CGCGGCCGCCGCGCGCTGGGCCGCGATCCTCGGTGACGCCGCGACGACCGAGGGTTGACCGCGACGCCGCACAAGCGCTCGTGAGCGCCGACCTCGCATCAGTTACGAAAGACGACATGGCCGAGCCCAAGACCGAAGCGTTCGCCGGCCCCGTGGGCCCGTGGCGGGGAACCCTGCCGCTCGCCGCATCCGGCATCGCCGTGGTGTCGTTCGTGGCGTTCCTGGCGCTGGCCTGGATGTCGGTGGGCACCCTGTTCCTGGTCTTCGCCGGGGTGCTGCTCGGGGTGTTCCTCGACGGGCTCACCCGCGGCCTCGGCCACCTCCTGCCCCTGCCCCGCGGCCTGAGGCTGACGATCGCCAGCCTCGCGGTGGCGGCCGCGGCCATCGGCCTGATCGGGTTCGGCGGCGCCACGGTGGTGCAGCAGGGCCGCGACCTCGGCCAGACGATCAAGGGCCAGGCGGGCACCGTCACCGGGTGGTTGTCCTCCTACGGGATCGACCTGCCGATGCTCGAACCGGGCGGCGGCTCGGACGACAAGGGGCAGAACGGCACGGGCCAGAACGGCCCCGGTAAGGACGAGAAGCCCGCGCCGAAGGACGACGACAAGAAGTCCGGCGGGCTCGCCGGCCTCGCTTCCGGTGCGATCAAGAGCCCCAGCTCGCTGCTGTCGGATGCCGGCAATGTCCTCGGCCCGGCGGCCACGGTGCTCGTCGGGTTGTTCAGCGCGCTCGGCAACGTGCTGGTGATCGTGTTCCTCGGCCTGTCCTTCGCCGCCGACCCGGGCAGCTACCGCGACGGGGTGCTGCGCTTCATCCCGCCGAAGAAGCGCGGGCGCTGGGCCAAGGTGCTCGACGGCGCCGGAGAGACCCTGCGGCACTGGCTGTTCGGCCAGCTGATCACGATGGCGGTGATCTTCGTCTGCATCTGGGCCGGCCTCAGCTTCCTCGGTATCGGCGGCTCCTTGATCCTCGGGCTGCAGGCGGGCCTGCTGGCCTTCGTGCCGACGGTCGGGCCCCTGCTCGCCGGCGTGATCATCCTTCTGGCGAGCCTCGCCTCGGGGACGAACGCGCTGCTCGGCGCGCTCGGCGTCTACCTGGCGGTGCAGTGCCTGGAGAGCTACGGGCTCACCCCGTTCATCCAGAAGCGCGCCCTCGACATCCCGCCGGCCACGATCTTCGCCGGGCAGCTCGTGCTCGGCGTGATCTTCGGCCTGTGGGGCATCGCGCTGGCCCTGCCGATGATGGCGGTGATCAAGGTGCTGCTGGAGCAGCTCTACGTCGAGGACACGCTCGGCGAGGACGCCACGGTCTGAGGCGCTAAAGCATTTTCAAGCGAGGTGGATGCCGGCTCGCGTGAAGAAAATGCGACCACACAGCAGGTTAGAGCATTTTCAGTGATCCAGAGATCACGGAAAATGCTCTAGCGTTCCAGGGCGCCCTCGATCATCGCGGCGACGGCGAGCGCGCGCCCGTCGCCGCCGAACCGCGCGATGACCTGCACGCCGACCGGC
>NZ_VRUX01000817.1:0-1516 GCF_008039885.1 Methylobacterium sp. WL103 | reverse complement strand
CCACATCCCTGTGACCGGCGGCCTTCGGCGCCGGGGCTTTCTGCGGCGGTTTCCGCCGGGGAGGCGACGTCTCGGGCCGACACCGTGCCTTCCAGGGCGGCGGGGGCGCATTCTCGCCAACGAAGCGGTCGCGCACCCGACCACCTGGAACCGCTCCGCGAGAAGCCCCCATGACGCTCGGAATGCTCGTTTCGGCCGCGATCGCGGCGCTCGGCCTGCTGGTGGCGATGGGCCTGATCGGGCACCCGGTCGACGGACAGCTGCTCACGAATTACGGCTGGAGCGGCGTGATCATCGGCGTCGCGCTGTTCGGCTTCTTCGCCTACCTTCAGCGTCGGCGGCCGCGCGCGAGCGCGTGAACCGGATGCCGTCAGGCGATGCGGATCAGCGGCTCGCGACGGATCGCGGGCGTCGCGCCAACCTCGACGCGCTGGCGCTCGCGGGCGATGTAGGCCGTCGGCATCACAGCCTGCATGTCCGCCTCGACCGAAAGCAGGGTCGTGTCCGAATGGCACGGGTGCAGGTGGATGATCGCCAGCGCCTTCACGCCGGCGGCCTGGGCGAGCTCCACGCCCTTCTGCCAGGTCGAGTGACCCCAGCCGCGGCAGGTCGGGTATTCGCCGTCGGTGAACATCCCGTCGTAGACCATCAGGTCGGCGCCCTCGACGAAGCGCATCAGCGCGGCGTCCGGCCACGGGTCGGTGTGCTCGATGTCGCTGATGATGCAGAGCCGCTTGCCACCATGCTCGAAGCGATAGCCGACCGAGCCCTGGGGATGGTTGAGCAGGATCGTGTCGACGGTCGCACCGTCGGCGAAGGTCAGCGTCTCGCCCGCGCGGAAGCCGTGATGCTTCAGCGTGCACGGGAGGATGTCGAGGGTCACCGGGAAGAGCGGCGGCGAGAACAGGCGGCCGAGCGCGTCCTCGGCCGACTGCCCGTCGAGGTTGCCGCACCAGGTGTTGATCGTGCGCTCGGCGTCGAACACCGCGGGCTTGAAGAACGGCAGGCCGCCGGTGTGATCGAGATGCAGGTGGCTGAAGAGGAGGTCGACCTCCTTCGGCAGGTCCTGGCGGTTGTGCTGGCCGCAATTATAGAGGCCCGAGCCCGCGTCGACGACGAACAGTCGCTCGCCGCAGCGCACCTCGAGGCACGGGGTGTTGCCGCCGAACTCGACGTATTCCGGGCCGCAGACCGGCGTCGAACCACGCACGCCCCAGAAGCGCAGCGTGAGACCGCCGTCCGTTACAGGACTTCTCGACATCGTCATCACGGGTCGTTTTCGTTCGGATGGTCCGATCGACTTCGATCTGGAACCGTTCTCCGCTCCGGCGTCAATGCGACCGAGGCGGTGGGCGGACGGTGGTTTCCTCATCGCCGCTCTCTGACAGAGTTTGAGATGGGTGGGCCCCGCAGGCTGCGATGTGCGAGCCCGCACATGGGATAAGTCCCATCCACGCCTCGCGTTTCGGATTTCACGGCCGGTCGGCGAGCGCGAGCGGTCCGGTCGCCCTGCGGC
>NZ_VRUX01000816.1:0-1516 GCF_008039885.1 Methylobacterium sp. WL103 | reverse complement strand
CGCCTCGCGTCCGGCCTCGGCAACGCGGCGGCGGTCACCGCCGGGACCCGGCCGCAGGCGGTCGCCGCCCGCTACCTCGACCTCTACCGCACCCTCCTCAGCCCTGAGCCCGCCCTCGCCGACGGATCGCGACTCCAAGGATCAAGGCGCCATGCGCATCCTGCATCTTAGCTCGCTCTACCCGCCGCACATCGTCGGCGGCGCCGAGCGGTCCGTCGAGCACCTGGCGGAGGAGCTCGCCGGCCTCGGGCACACGGTCGCCGCCGCCTGCATCGAGCGGCAGGCCGAGGCGAAGACCGTGCGCAACGGCGTCACGGTCTACCGCATGGCCCACCACAACGACTTCTGGCTCGAGGACTGGGCGCAGCACGGCCGCTTCGCGCGCAACGCCGCCAAGCTGAAGCAGCAGTGGAATTTCGCGGTCGCGGCCGATTTCGGCCGGGTGCTCGACGACTTCCGGCCCGACGTGGTCAACACCCACTCGCTCCTCGACATCTCGACCCTGGTCTGGCGCGAGGCGGCCAAGCGCTCCATCCCGATCGTCCACACGGTCTGCGAGTACGACCTGATCTGCGGCAACGCCGCGATGTTCAAGCACGGCGCGCCGTGCACGCACTGGCACCTCGGCTGCAAGGTCGTGAACGCCTCCAAGCAGCTCACCAACCGCTGGATCGACGCGGTGGCGAGCGTCGGCACCCGCATCCTCCAGACCCATGTCGACCACGGCCTGTTCCGCCACCTCGCCCCGGAGCGGCGCCGTGTGATCTACTATTCCTGCACGGTGCCCGACGGCGACCCGGAGGCGCGCCGCCGCATCGACCGCACGGGTAAGCCGATGACCTTCGGCTATCTCGGGCGGATCAACGTCGAGAAGGGCGTCGGCACGCTGATCGACGCGCTGGCCGAGGTCGGCTCACGCGCGCGCGCCGCCGAAGTGGATCCCGGTTCGGCGAAAGCGTGCGCCTCTGAACCAGACCCCGGAGCCGTTCCCGATCGCGCTGCGATCGGGAACGGCTCCGGGGTCTGGCGCTGCCTGATCGCGGGCCAGGCGATGGACGACTCGATCGAGCGCTTCAAGGCGAAGGCCGAAGGCCTGCCGATCGAGTTCGTCGGCTGGGTCGACCCCAAGGACTTCCTCACCGAGATCGACGTCCTCGTCGTGCCCTCGTTCTGGGCCGAGCCCTCCCCGCGCACGGTCTACGAGGCCTACGCCATGGGCGTGCCGGTGATCGGCGCCGATTCCGGCGGCATCCCGGAACTGATCGGCGAGGGCAACGCCGACTGGCTGTTCCGGGCGGGCGACGCGCCCGACCTCGCCGCCCGCATCCGCACGGTGCTGGCCAACGGCCGTTTGAACCTGCCGGACGAGCGCGCGTTCCAGCACGTCCTGCGGGAATCGACCTCCGAGCGCGTCGCCGAGAAGTACCTCGACCTCTATGCCGAGCTCCTCGCCGAGCGCCGCGGCACCGCACCGGACCCGTCGGCGGCGCACGGCCTCCATCATGGCGCCTAGCCC
>NZ_VRUX01000815.1:0-1521 GCF_008039885.1 Methylobacterium sp. WL103 | reverse complement strand
ACGGCGTCTTGCGCCTCCGCGCGGGCCGAGCCGCCACGGTCGAGCTCGGCTTGGAGCGCGGCGAGGCGGGCCTCGTAGGCCACCTGCATCGCGCCCTGCCGGGCGACGAACCCGGCCAGCAGGTCGTCGTGGAACAACAGCAGCCCGCTCGCCGCCGCGGCCCAGAGGGTGGCGACGACGAGGGAGGCGGCGAGAAGCCGGTTCCTGCGAGGGGGAACGATGGCGCGGAGCTTCATCGAGGGGGGCCGGGTTCCAAGACCGCCATCGAGCGCCGACAGGGTTAAGAAACCGGAAAATCCCTCATGACTTCCGCAAGATGCGGCCTCCCGGAGATGCGGTGCGCGATCAGCTCAGTGCGCGCGCGGCTTCCAGCACCTCCGCGGCATGGCCCGGCACCTTCACCTTGGGCCAGATCCGCGCGATGCGGCCCTCGCGGTCGAGCAGCATCGTCGTGCGCTCGACGCCCATGTACTTGCGGCCGTACATGCTCTTCTCGACCCACACGCCATAGGCCTCCAGCATCGCCTTGCTCTCGTCGGAGACGAGCGGGAAGGCGAGGTCGTACTTGGCCGCGAACTTGTCGTGGCTCTTCACCGGGTCGGGCGAGACGCCGATCACGACCGTGTCGGCGGCGGTGAAGTCGGCCAGCGATGCGTTGAACGCTTGCGCTTCCAAGGTGCAGCCGCTCGTGTCGTCCTTCGGATAGAAGTAGAGCACGATCTTGTGACCGGCCTGTTCGGCCAACGCGAGCGTCTTGCCGCCGGAGCCTGGAAGGGTGAAGTCGGGAGCGTACTCGCCTTGTGCGAGGGGCATCGTGCCATCCTTTCGGCCGATTGATGGTTGCTTGGTGCGGAGCCGGCAAGCCCGCCGCCTGCACTACGGGCGCGCTAGCCGGTCCCCTTTCGGAAACGCTTCGCTTAAGGGTCGCGTCCTAGAATGAGCGCATGGTCCGGCCCCGCGAACGCGCCGATGCAAGGTCTTCATGCCTGAGGAAGCGGCCCGGCTCGAGGATACGCCCGGCGCAGGGCGCCCGCGCAAGGCGGTTCGTCGCTGGACGCGGCGCTGCCTGTGGACGGCCGCCGCCCTGGTCGTCGTGCTCGGCCTCGGGCTCGGCGCCGGCGTCATGCGCCTCGCCTACGGACCGCTGCAGATCGACGGCCTGTCGGCGCGGGTCTCGGCTGCGCTGGCCGACCGGATCGGGCCGGGCTGGCGCATCGACCTGCGTGACAGCACCCTCGAGATCGATGCCGAGAACGCGCTGGCGTTGCGCGTCAGCGGGCTCGACATCCGCAACCCGCAAGGGGCGCTGGTCGTGCGCGCGCCGCTCGCCCTCGTCAGCATCGACCCCTGGAGCCTGCTGAGGCTCTCGCCGTCGCCGCGCTCGATCGAGTTCCGCGACGTGCAGATGACCGCGCTCGTCCACCGCGACGGCTCGATCGCGTTCGCGGCCTCCGAGCCGTCCTATCCCGGCGACGCCTCGCCGCACACGCCGCCGAGCGTGGACGCGGCCCGCGGCGTGGT
>NZ_VRUX01000814.1:0-1525 GCF_008039885.1 Methylobacterium sp. WL103 | reverse complement strand
CGTAGCGCAACGCGCTCCGGTCGTAGCGAACACGGTTCTCGGTCGTCCACATCAGCAAAGGCCTTTCTCAGCCCTCGCTTGAATCACAACCTGCTCAGATTGCACAGCTTGTTGCCGAACAGACACTGAGTAATACAGCGCTTTCACGCTGCCTGAGCGTTCTCGCTTCGGCGGCGTTGATCGCCTGCGCCACGGTCGCGCAGGGGCAGAGTCTGGAGTCCGCCAAGGCCGCCTACAAGCGGCCGGATCTGATCCCGTTTCCGGAAGAGGCGCGGTATTCGCCGCAGACGGCGACGCTCGGCAAGATGCTGTTCTTCGATCCGCGCCTGAGCGGCAAGCAGAACCTCTCCTGCGCCAGCTGCCACAATCCGTCGTTCGGGTTCGAGGTCCCGGTCGCCGGTGCGATCGGTGCGACCAACAAGCCCCTCGGGCGCAAGGCGCCCACCGTCCTGAACGCCGCCTGGATTCCGACCCTGCTCTGGGACGGCCGCGCCCCGAACCTGGAAACCCAGGCGATGGGTCCGATCACCGCCGAAGGCGAGATGGACGGGAAGTTCCCGGAGATCATCGGCCGCCTGAACAAGATTCCCGAATACAGCGCCTGGTTCGGCAAGCTGTTTCCCAAGGACGGCGTCACCCAGGACAACATCCTGACCGCGATCGCGACCTACGAGCGGACGGTCGTGGCCGGCACGGCGCCGTTCGATCGCTGGGTCGAGGGCGACGAGAGCGCGATCTCGCCGGCCGCGCAACGCGGATTCGACCTGTTCACGGGCAAGGCCGCGTGCGCCGGCTGCCACACGGGCTGGAACTTCACCGACAACAAGTTCCACGACATCGGCATCCCGACCAAGGATGTCGGCCGTGCCGCCTTCGAGCCCGACGACCCGCGGGCGATGCACGCGTTCAAGACGCCGGGCCTGCGCAACCTGACCTACCGCGCCCCCTTCGGCCACGCCGGACAATTCGCCGACCTCGAAGCCGTCCTCGCCTTCTACGAGACGGGCGGCGTCGCACGTCCCTCGAAGTCGCCGCTGACGCGGCCGTTGCGGCTGGAAGCGCAGGAGCGGGCGGACCTTCTCGCGTTCCTGCGCACGCTGACGGCGGAGCAGACCCGGACCACCCTGCCGAACCTCCCGAACTGACGCGACGACGGAACGCCCACCATGTCGATCCGCTACAAGATCCTTCTTCCGCTCCTCGGCTTCATGATTCTGGCGGGCCTCCTGTCCGGTGTCACCGGGCTGGTCGGACTGGATGCCGTGGGCAACCTTTCGCGGGTCGCCGAGCGCACGAACGAAGCGAACGCGGCGAGCCGCGCGGCGCGCGACCGCTTCCACGGTGCCGACGAGCTGGTCGCGCGGGTGACCGCGATGACCGACCTGATCGACATGACGGTGGTCGCCGCCGACTTCACGGCCAAGGGCGACCAGCTCTCGGCCCTGCTCGGGCGGCTCGAAGCGGCCGCGTCGTCGGACCGGATGCGGGCCGTCTCCCGCGCGGCCAGGGCCACGGCGGCGTCGAA
>NZ_VRUX01000813.1:0-1531 GCF_008039885.1 Methylobacterium sp. WL103 | reverse complement strand
GCCCGCACAACCCGCGCCCGCCTCACCGACGCCGAGCGCGCGCGCCACGCCGCCTTCCGCGCAAGCCTCGGTGGCAACGCGATCTGGGCCGAGTACATCGGCGAGGATTCTGCGGTCTGACGATGGTCGATCGGTTTACACGCCCGCGGGGATCACGAGGTCCCGGTGGACCTGTCCGATTGTCCGCCCAAAGCGTCCATGGCGGCTTCGGGCATCCGCGAGACGACGACGAGGAGAGCCGCCGCCGGTTCTAGGGTGACGCGTCCCTGTTCCCAGTTGCGCCGGGTGCCGAGGGGAATGCGCAACGCCGCGGCGATTTCCTTCTGCGTCAGCCCCAGACGCACGCGAAGCGCCTGGGACGACTCGACCACGCGGGCGGCATCCGGCACGGGAAGGTCGCCGTAGCCGTCTTCGCTCCGGTACGCCTCGATCTGCGCCTCGGTGGTTGCGTCCAGCTTGGCTCGATCGACCGGCGGCGCACGCGTGCGGAGTTCGCTCAGACTGATCTTCGTCACAAGGCACACTCCTTCCGATGCGACGGCCATGCGGTGATGATCCAACGGATCGGCGCGCCCGCTTCCGTCGTCCGGTCGACGTAGACCACCGTGTAGAACGTGCCGTCCCGGACGCCGACCGCGACCATCCGGATCTCACCGTCATCCGTCCGGGTGTCCTGCCACGCGACCACCGGATCGAGGAAGATCCCGGTCGCATCCGCGAAGCCGCAGCCGCGCGTGCTCGCTCCTTGCGGGGCTGGTCCTCCGCCCCATGACCGATCCGCCGCATCACGTCTTGGTGCGCCGCCGCAAAATCGTATTGCAATGCAAAAACCGCTTCCCATATGCCATCCACACGGATGGTGACGGGATGGTCGCGATGATGGAAGCGATGGTGCGGCCCAGAACCGCGAAGGTGCCGGCCCGGCAGCACGACAGCGAGAAGATCACGATCAACCTCGGGCATGTCGATCTCGGGCATGTCGACCTCCTCGTCGCGGAAGGGCTGTTCTCGAACCGCAGCGACTTCATCCGCACCGCGATCCGCAACCAGATCGAGCGGCATGCCGACGTGACGCGCCAGTCGGTGGCGCGGCGCAGCGTCGAGCTCGGCCTGCGCCACATTGACCGGGCGAGCCTCGAGGCGGCGCGGGCCGAGGGGCGAATGCTCGACATCCGCGTGCTCGGCCTCGCCACCATCGCCACAGACGTGACCCCCGAACTCGCCCGTGCGGCGATCGCCTCCCTCGACGTGCTCGGCAGCCTCCAGGCCAGCCCCGCCGTCCGCGCCGCCCTGGCCGACCGGCTGCGCTGAGCCGCCCCGCCCTTTCCGATCCGCCCCCGGCGATCCGAGGACATCCCATGACCGATCCTTCCGAGCAGATGCGCGACCGCTTCGCCGACATGATGGAGGCGACCCGGCTCACCGGTGCGGGACGCCTCGCCGAGGCGACCGACCTGATCCAGCGCAGCCTCGGCGGCCTCGCGCCGCCGCGGGACGCCCCGAAGGCGATCGAGCCGCCGACCCTCGACCT
>NZ_VRUX01000812.1:0-1535 GCF_008039885.1 Methylobacterium sp. WL103 | reverse complement strand
CGCCTGCCCCGCATCCCGGACAGCGCCCTCGTCTCGGTCGGCCGGGCTCCGCCGGCGCGCGTCCCGCCGATGCGCCGGCATGCCTTCGCCGCGATCGAGGCGGACCGGCTGGCCAGGCGCTGACCCGATGGTGCAGGACGGTCTCGGTGCGATCCTCGGCGCCCCGCTCGTGGCGGCGCTCCTGCCGCTGCCGCTCACGTTGACGGCGACGGCGTTCGACCTGCGCCACAGGATCATCCCGGATCTCGTCAACCTCGCCCTCTTCGCGCTCGGGCTCTCGGTGGCGGCCTGGCGCGAGCCGGAGATGGCGGCGGTCGCCTTGCGGCTGGCCGAGGCCGGCCTCGCCTTCGTCCTGTTCCTGGGCCTGCGCGCGCTCCATGCGCGGCTGCGCGGCCGCGTCGGCCTCGGGCTCGGCGACGTGAAGTTCCTCGGCGCCGCCACCGTCTGGACCGGGCTTGCGGGCCTGCCCCTCCTCGTCCTCACGGCCAGCGTCACGGCGCTCGGCGCGATCCTCGTCGGCCGCCTCGCCGGAGCCCGGATCACGGCGGCGACCCGACTGCCGTTCGGCCCCTTCCTCGCACTCGGCCTCCACGCGGCCTTGCTCGCCGGCCACCACGCGCCTCAAGGATTCTGACGCCGCGTCCGCCGTCGATCGATGTCGTCCTTCGACCCGCTCGTCCGGCGCGGGAAGTGGCAAACCTTAAGCGCAGGGTCCTATGGATCGATCGCCATGAGAATCCCACGGGCCTCGAGTCGTTACCGAGCGCCGTCCGCCCGCCGGTTCTGCATCGGCGGGCCATGGCTGCCGTCACGTGCTCCCGGACGCTCCTGCGTGGAGCCTGGACCTCAGGGTCGGGCCGAGGACGAAGTCTCTCAGGCCTGCCGCGACCGTTCCGGGACGGCCGGCTTTACGCTGATCGAGATGCTCGTGACGCTCGCGATCATGGGTATCGCGACGGCGCTGGCGCTGGGCGGCATGAGCAGCATCTCGGCCGGCCGGCGCATGGCGTTCGCCTCCGACGTGATCGCCGCCGAGATCGACCGGCTGCGGGTGGAGGCGATGCGGACCGGGCGGCGTGGGCGGCTGGTGTTCGAGCCGGGCGCAGAGCGCTTCCTCAGCTCCCGCCCGGGCGCCGGAGCGATCTCGACCCACGGTGCGCAGGTGACGGTGGAGACGCGGCCGGGCGGCAAGGTCGACCCCGGCGAGATCTGGCTCCTCCCCGACGGAAGCTCGACGGGGGGGCGGATCGTGCTGGCCGCGCAAGGGGGCGGCGTCGTCCTGTCCGTCAGCGTGCTGACGGGCCTCGTGCGGCGTGGGGACCTTCCATGAGCGGCCGGCGCCCCGCCCCGCCCGCCGAACCCGGCGAAGAGGGGTTCACCATCGTCGAGGTCGTGGTCGCCTTCGCGATCACGGCCCTCGCCATGATCGCGGCGATCGAGGTCTCCGGGGCGGTCGCCATGGGCGTCCGGCGCGTCGAGGCGGCGCGGGTCGCGTCCGACGAGGCGGAGGGGGTGGTCCTGGCCCGGTTCGCGGC
>NZ_VRUX01000811.1:0-1536 GCF_008039885.1 Methylobacterium sp. WL103 | reverse complement strand
GCCCGGTCGGCACGGCGCGCCGAATTCGGGCGCGGCGTTGCGGCGGCGCAACATCGTCGCTCGCCGAGACGGGCCGAGCAGGCCTCGAGCCCGGGCGCCTTCACCGAGCGTTAACCGCCTTGGCCCCCAAGCTCGCGCACCGACCGCCGGATCGACCGCGATGCCTTCCGCCCAGAACGTGCTCATTGTCGAGGACAGCTACCTGCTCCTCGAGATCATCGCCTCGCTCTGCGCGACCCAGGGCATCAGCGTGGTCGAGGCGTCGAGCGGCGAGGCCGCGCTGACGATCCTGCGCGAGCGCGGCCGCGCGATCGACTGTCTGTTCACCGACATTCGCCTGCCCGGCCTGATCGACGGCTGGAGCGTGGCCGAGGCCTTCCGCGCGCTGCATCCCGACCGGCCGGTGGTCTACACCTCGACGGCCCCCGCCCTGCCCCCGCGGGCCGTCGGCGGCAGCCTGTACCTGCGCAAGCCGTTCCAGATCCGCGACGTCGAGCAGGTGGTGCGGATGATGGCGCGAGGCCGCCTCGACGCGCCGGTCCGCGCGGCGGTGTGACCGCAGGGCGTTCGCACGGACGAACCAGGCCCCTCGCCCCGGGCGCCGCCGGCTCACGCCGCGCGGAACATCGCCACGATCTCCGGCGCGGCGATCCAGGCCTCGACCCGGGCGCAGGCGAGGTCGCCGGGCTCGGCCGCGTCGTAGAGCGCGAAGCTCGCCGCGAGGAAGCCGGGCAGGTCGTAGAGGTCCGGGAAGGCGTCGCCGCGGGGCTTGGTCTTGAACAGGTACGAGCCGGTCAACCCGTAGACCTCGGCGATCGGCGGGTAGACCGGCCAGACCACGTCGCGGGCGAGCTCGTCGCCGAGGTAGTCCTCGATCTCCACCGGCTCCGGCGTGAAGCCGCTCTCGACGAGCAGGCGCCGGGCGATGTCGGCGATCACGAAGACCTTCGGGTGGTTGATCACGTGCATGAACGCGCCGCGCCGGCCCCAGCGGCTCATCTCGCGCTCCAGCCCGAAGCCGACCATGGCCCCGCCGCCGACCAGCTCGCGCACCGCTGGCTCCCACTGGTCGAGGTAGCCGAGCCGGCGGAAGACGTCTTCGCGGAACAATCGCTCCGTCTGGGCCGCGGTGAGGTCGAGGCGGTGGGCGCACAGGGCGATGGCCGAGTGGTACTGCCCCAGCGGCGAGCGCGCGAGCTTCAGCGCCGCCAGGTCCTCGACCCGGCCGGCGTAGACCATGTCCGGGTGGAAGGCCGAGAACACGATCGTCGGGAACATCCGGGTGCGCGGGTCGCGGCGGCGCAGCACCGTGATGTCGCCCCCCGGGAGCAGACCGGCCGGAAACAGCTGCGAGAACACGTGGTCGCTGGAGGCGAGCGTCGAGACCAAGCCGTCGATGTGGCCGTGGTCGCGCCCGAGCGTTCCCATCGGCAGGAAGCGGACGGGGCTGTCGGGCGCCAGGAGCCGCATCGCCTGGGCCACCCCGCGGGCCTGGCAGTTGCCGAGCACCGCGATCCGTGGTCCGCGGCGGCCCGC
>NZ_VRUX01000810.1:0-1540 GCF_008039885.1 Methylobacterium sp. WL103 | reverse complement strand
GGCGAATCGCCGTGGCTGTTTCCCGCCGACAGCGAGAGCGGCCACCTCACCCGCCAGGCCTTCGCCCGCGACCTGAAGGCGGCGGCGGAGGCGGCAGGCCTTCGCGCCGACAAGGTCAGCCCGCACGTGCTCCGCCACGCCTTCGCGAGCCACCTGCTGCACAACGGCGCCGACCTCAGGATCGTGCAGGAGCTGCTCGGCCACGCCGACATCTCGACGACGCAGATCTACACGCACGTCCTCGACGACCGCCTCAAGTCCATGGTGCGCGACCTCCATCCGCTGATGGACGAGCCAGCTGGCCCCGAAGGCTCGCCCGAGGTGCAGCCTTAAGGTCGCCCGCGTGAACGGGCCGGCGCGAGGGTGCCGATGCGACGGTTGCGGCGTTGACCGTCGCGGCCGCAAAGGCGGACGGCAGAGGCGGACGGGAAGCGATGGGGGCAGGCGTGCGGCGTTGGAGGAAGGGCGCGATCCGGGCGCTGAAGCTCGTCGCCCGGCCGGTGCGCCGCGCGCAGGGGCGCGGCGGCATCGTGATCGAGCCCTATCGCGGCTACGGCTCGCCCGACGAGATCTTCCTGATCGGCCGCATCTTCCGCCAGTCGCACCCCGACACCGCGCCGGGCGACGAGAGCCTGCGCACGGAATTGCGCGACATCGCCCGGCGGATCGCCCGGCGGGCCCTGAAGGGCGCCGCCGTCACCGCGCGCTTCGGCGGCGCGCAGACGCGGGTGGAGACCGACCGCGACGGCTACTTCCGCGTCCACCTCAACCCGCGATCCCTGCCCGCGGGCGACCAGGGCTGGCACGAGGTCGCGCTGACGTTGGAGGTCGAGCCGCCCGTGCAGGCGCGGGCGCAGGTGTTCGTGCCGCCGGGCGCCACCGGCTGCGTCGTCGTCAGCGACATCGACGACACGGTGATGCGCACCGGCGTCGCGAACAAGGTGAAGATGCTGTGGCGCCTGTTCGTGGAGGATGCCGAGAACCGCGTCGCCTTCCCCGGCGTCGCCGCGCTCTACCGGGCGCTCTACGTCGGCCCGGACGGCACCCAGGCCAACCCGATGCTCTACGTCTCGCGGGCGCCGTGGGGCCTCTACGAGATGCTGTCGGAGTTCTTCAAGATCCACGGCATCCCGGTCGGCCCGATCCTGTTCCTGCGCGAATGGGGCCTGTCGTGGAAGCACCCCCTCCCCCGCCGGGCCGAGGACCACAAGCGCGCGCTGATCGTCCACATGCTGTCGCTCTATCGCGACCTGCCCTTCGTGCTGATCGGCGACAGCGGCCAGCACGACCCCGAGGTGTACGGGCGGATCGTCGCCGACCATCCCGGCCGGGTGAAGGCGGTCTACATCCGCAACGTCTCGCGCGACGCCGACCGCATCCGCGAGATCGAGGCGTTGGCCCAGGTGGTGGCGGAAGCGGGCAGCCACCTCGTCATCGCCGCCGACAGCACCGCCATCGCCCGGCACGCGGCCGGCCTCGGCCTGATCGCAACGGCCGCGGTGGCGGAGGTGGCGGACGAGCACGCGTCCGGCGGCGAGCC
>NZ_VRUX01000080.1:0-11888 GCF_008039885.1 Methylobacterium sp. WL103 | reverse complement strand
CGTGCGGCAGGCCATCATCGGTCAGCTGTTCGCCAGCCTCGTTCCGCCCGTCCTGTGCCCACACTGCCGAAGGCGCTTCAGGCTGCCCTCTAACATCAAAGTGCCCAGGTAGTGCTAGATCGCGGACTCATTAAGTTCGTAGCCAGACGCGAAGGGCAGCGAGTTTGACGCTGGCGAGGAAGTTGTCCGGGTCTTTGTCGTAGCGCGTGGCGACGGCCCGGAAGTGTTTGATCTTGCTGAAGAAGCGCTCGACCAGGTTGTGGTACTTGTACAGGAACGGGCTGAAGGCCAGGACCTGCTTGCGGTTGGGCATCGGCTTTACGTTCGCCGACGCACCCTGCTCGGCCATCCGCGCTCGCAGCGCGTCGCTGTCGTAGGCGCGGTCAGCCAGCAGGACATGACCTTCACCCAACCCACCCAGCATGTCGGCCGCCGAGCGCCCGTCATGCGCCTGACCGGGCGTGATCTTCAGCGCGACCGGACGGCCCTCGGCATCCACAGCGCGTGGATCTTGCTCGTCAGGCCGCCGCGCGAACGACCCATGCCACCGGATCCGCCATCTTTTTTTTGGCGCAGGCCGCATGCTGGTGCACCCGCACGCTGGTGGCGTCGATCATCTGCAGATCACCCTCGTAAGCCTTTGACATGGCCGTGAGAAGGCGATCCCAGATGCCGCGCTTGCGCCAGCGCCGGAAGCGGTTGCCGCAGGTCGTGTAGGGTCCATAGCGGGCCGGGATGTCGGCCCACGGCGCACCCGTGCGCAGTCGCCAGAAGATCCCGTTCAGCACCCGTCGGTCGTCCACCCGATCCTTGCCAAGCACGTCCGTCGGAAGCAGCGGCTCAATCACCGCCCACTCCGCATCCGTCAGGTCAAACCGGGCCATCCTCGGTCCTCCATTCGGAAAACCAACAATCCACCGCCCAAACCGTGCCACCCGTTATGGGTTCACGACCTAGGGCGAACACGGGGCTACCACCCTCGGCGCTCGCCTTCTTCGTCCTCGCCACAGCCATGATCCTCATCAGACGGATCGCCCGAGTCTCATGAAACTGCGTCCTATATAGGAACGCAGACTGGCTTATTCTGTATAGTGCATACGTCGTGATGATCGGCCCAGGCAGCCTCAAATACCCCCAGAATCTTCCAGGCCATTTTGCTTTCAGCAAGCATAAAAAACCAGTTAGGTTTTATTAATGACATACCTAATGTCGGCTGGTTATCATATGGTGCGTAGCCATATCCTTTTTCAAAATAATCCTGTTCGATCAACTTGAATTTACTATCAGATATGTATCGTGCCTGACGCATAGTTTGGCCAAGCTGAGCTCGGCGGCCATGGAACGATACAACGAGAATGCCATTCGGTTTTAGCCAATTCATGAATGCATGCATAGCTGCAAGTGCATCCTGCTCTGACAAATGTGACAGTAGCGAGCCAACCCAGATCAGGTCATACTTATTCGGTGGTTTTATATTTGAAATTCTTTCTTCCGACTTCCACATGTTAGTGCCTAAAATTTTCCTGTGAAAATCGATATCAGCCTCGCGGAGATCACTCCCGGATACGGTAGATTCAGGATATGCCGCACGTAACCATCTGGTAACGCGCCCAGCACCGCATGCAAAATCAAGAATTTGCTCAGGGGCCGGCATGCATCCCAAAGCAATACTTGTTTGAATTATAGTTAGAGCAGACGCGCCTACTTGGTAATATGCCGTAATATTACTTGTTGCCATGTGGTCGTGGAGGGCGACCCTTGGATCGACTGATTTATATGTGTCTTTTATGGAGGCTGGCATCGGAAAGGCTGGCTTTTCGGTGGTTCTAATTTCAATAGAAGCGTTCATCTGATGTCCAATCTTGTAAGGGTTTTTGACAAGCGGCGGTTAATTTGGAATGGCAAACTAACACACTTCAACTCCTGGGCCATCCGTTGTTCACGGGCAATTACCCAACCCTTGTAATCGGGAGGTTCAGGCGCCGACGGTTTTGAGAATGGTACCAAAAGGACTGCAGCCTGTGAGGCGGGCGGTATTGACCATGGTGCGGATGGCGTCGTGGCCTTCGGCGGCCCACATCGCGCGGTAGCCGTTGGTGACCTTCCGTTGGATGACGGACGAACGCTGATCGGCCTCCACGCGGTGGTCCAAGGGTAAAGTTAGTGCACGGTGGGCCGCTCCGCCACGGGTAGCTTGGCCGGCGTAGCTGGTCGGGCGAGCGCAGCCGGCCAAGCGGAGAAGGCTGGCATGAACACCTCCGGGGCCGGCGGCTGGTATTCCAGAGAGGCATGCGGGCGCACGGTGTTGTAGTGACGTCGCCAGCTTTCGATCACGACCTGCGCTTCCCTGAGTGTGTAGAAGATCTCGCCGTTCAGGAGTTCGTCGCGAAGCCGCGCGTTGAAGCTTTCGACGTAGCCATTCTCCCATGGCGAGCCTGGCGTAATGTAGGCCGTCTTTGCTCCGACGCCGGTGATCCAAGCTTGGAGGGCCTTCGCAACGAACTCCGGGCCATTATCCGAACGGATATGGCCAGGTACGCCACGCACGATGAACAAATCCGAGAGCACGTCGATGACGTCGGTTGCCTTCAGCTTACGGGCGACCCGGATCGCCAGGCATTCGTGCGTGAACTCGTCGACCACGTTGAGCATCCGGATCTTGCGCCCGTCATGCGTGCGCGCCTCGACAAAGTCATACGACCACACGTGATTGCGGTGTTCCGGGCGAAGACGGACGCAGGAGCCGTCGTTGTCCCAGATCCGCCCTCGCTTGGGCTGCTTGGCTGACCTTCAGACCCTCACGGCGCCAAATGCCCTCATCCTCGTCTTAGGCGCTTTTGCTAAACTGCCTGTGTCGCGTGAGCGATGCCCGGTCCCGGATGGCCATCCGGGACCGGGCGGCCGTCCGTCGGATCGACCTCATCGGATCCCTCTCGGGGATGAGGCTCAGCAGGATCGCGGACGGCCTCTTCATCGGGTCCGGATGGTTGCCTGAACAGCCAAGGTTCGAAGACGAGGCAGGATCGACGAAGATGACTGAGGATAACATGATCATCGCCGGGATCGACACCGGCAAAGCCAAGCTCGACATCGCCCTTCGCCCCGGCGGAGAAACATTGCAGGTCGACAATACGCGGTCTGGCCATCGCGACCTCCTGGCCTTCCTGACCCGGCATCGGGTCTCAAAGGTCGGGATCGAGGCCTCGGGCGGATACGAGCGGCTGATCGTGGCGGCTCTCTGTGCGGCGGGATTTGCCGTGATCCTGCTCCAGCCCCGTCAAGTCCAGGCGTTCGCGCAGTACAAGCTGCGGCGCGCCAAGAACGACCGGCTTGATGCCGGCCTGATCGCCGAGTGCGTCGCGGGTCTCACCGCACGCCAAACGGACTTCGATCCTCGCCTCGCCCAGATGGGCGAGGCGTTGCGCCGGATCGAGCAGATCGAGGCCGACATCGTGCGGGCCAAGACGCGGCGGGAGAGCTTCCACGATGCGCGGTTGCGGAAGGTGCAGACCCGCGAAGTCGAGCGGCTGCAGCGCTTGTAGAAGGCCGAGATGAAGCGGCTCGTGGCCGAGGTCGACGCCGCACCCGCACTGGCCGCTCGGCTGTCCCTGATCGAAAGCGTCGAGGGCATCGGCCGGCGCACCGCGCTGACCCTTCTAATCGACATGCCGGAACTGGGGCAACTCTCACGCGAGCAGGCCGCCTGCTTGGCTGGCCTGGCGCCGTTCGATCACGACTCAAGCACGCATAAGGGCGTCCGCCGCATCGCTGGTGGGCGCGCCAGCGTGCGGCGCGCGCTCTACGCAGCAGCCCTGCCGGCCAGTTTCCGCTGGAACGCAGCGCTATGCCAGCTCTACCAACGCCTGGTCGCCGCCGGGAAACCGCACAAGAAGGCTCTCACCGCCTGCGCCAGGAAGCTCCTTACCTACGCCAACGCCGTCCTCCAGCGCGGAACACCATGGACCAACACTGAGCCCCTTCTTAATGGTTGCTGAGCCTGCCGAAGGATCGACACGCTTGTCGTTGACGAACCATCCGGCCGCCTTCAGCAGCGCGCTGATCTTGCGGTAGCCGTAGGGCCCATACTTCTCGGCCAACGCCACGAGATCAGCCGTTAGCGCGAGCTGGCGAGCACTCTCGTCGGTCCGGGCCTGTTCGGCGAACTCGCCATCGAGCGTTGCGATGCGTTCGTCGAGGGACTGCCAGCGTTCCAGCACGTCGGCCACGAGGCTGCGCATTCGTGACGTGATGTCCGCGGCGGTGTCGGGATCGAGCAGGGTGTTCAGGCTGGCAACAAGCTTGGCACGTCCTTGCGGGACGATGTGGCCGCGCTCCAACAGGATGGCCCGGATCTGGTTCATCAGGGCCGTGCGTTCACCCAAGAGCTGGTCGCGCACCCGGTGCAGGGTCTGCATGTCGAGCTGCGCTTCCGACTTCAGCGCGACGAACCGCATGGTCGGACGCGTCGCAGCCTCCGCGATCGCCTCGGCGTCACGGTCGTCGTTCTTCTGAGCCTTGACGTAGGGACGCACGTATTCCGGCGACATCAGCCGGATGGTGTGGCCTAGAGCCGCGAGCGCCCGGCCCATGTGATGCGCGCCACAGCACGCCTCCATGGCGATGATGCAGGCCGGAAGCGTCGCGCCAAAGGTCATCACCGTCTCGCGTCGCATCCAGCGTCGCAGGACGACCCGACCGGTCGCATCCTGCCCCACCAAGCTGCAGCTGTTCTTGCCCAGATCGATCCCGAGTATCGCAATGGCCATCGGTCCGCTCCATCCCTCGTGTATGCCACACTGCAAACCTAACAGTGAAGCCCAGTGAGGGGCGGGCCATCCATAAAGGGGGCGGCGACCGGTCCGAACCCGACCGACTGGGGCAAGCCGGGCACGAAGCGCCACCTCGTCGTCGATGCCCACGGCACGCCGCTCGGTGTCGTGCTGACCGGGGCCAACACTCACGACAGCACCCAACTCGTCGCGACGCTCGACGCGATCCCGCCGGTGCGCTCGGGTCGCCGTGGACGCCCATGCACAGGCCCGGCAAGCTGCACGCCGACAAAGCCTACGATCACCGCCGTTGCCGCCGGAAGTGCCGGGCTCGCGGAATCAAGCCGCGTATCGCGCGCCGGGGCATCGAAAGCAGTCAGCGCCTGGGCCGCCACCGGTGGGTCGTCGAGCGTACGCTGGCGTGGCTGGCGCGATTCCGACGCTTGGTCATCCGCTACGAACCCGCGCCGACATCCATCTCGCCTTCACGACCCCCGCCTGCGCCCTCGTCGCACTCAACCAATGGAGACGGTTCTGTTAGACGCTCTAAGTCCGGTCGACACGTCTCGGATGGCCAAATTCGAGCTAAGATCGTAATTCTAGCTATCAATTGATCCTCAAATAAGTTGAAGGAATTTTTGGTGCAATCCACGCAGCCAACACACGTGCTCGGCAGGTCAAACCTACCTGCAAGTAGATCTAAAAATTGGTTGGCCGTTTGACAGTTTGAAAATCCGCAATTAATGTGTTTATTTTAATTTTAAGACCGCCTTGTTTGTGGGCAGAGCGGTGAAGGGCATGCCGGGCTATTAATAAAATATTTGTTGTGTTATTAAGTTATTTGCCTACCTGCAAACCCGGATTAATTATGAGGTGCGTGTTTTAAGGATTTGATTGTACAGAATTTCACTTCCAGAGGTTGAAAAATGGCCGAAGATCGCGCGCAACTAAGCACAGATATGTTACCAATTGTTGTCGGAATGAATAGTGATGGATGTCGTATAGTCATTAAGTTAGAAAATATAAGTTTCATATCAGGGCAATATCTTATTGTTCAAGGCTGGAGTATCGGTGCAAATACAATCAGTTTAGTAAGCAAACATTATCAAACAAGAGGCCGTATTGAGCGATTCGCAAGGCCCGATGTCCTGGCCGTTTACAGTGAAACATCAGAAACCGACGTGGGGTTCATATTTACTATAGATAACGCTCCAAAAGATCAATACTTTATTGAACTAACTTATATAAACGATGCTGTCGAAACGTCTAAAAGGATTCAAATTCAAACGGACCGTCTGGCTAACTTCCGATATTTTGCTCCATCAGATATTTCTCAATACGTCGAGAATTTATCTGTTGGAGCCGCCGCAATTGATGCGGTCTTATCGCTCGGCCAGAATGGCGCGGTAGTTTTTGGTTGGTTTTACTTGGTTAATGGCGCAACGACACTGAAGCTTGTTGACGACAAGCAGATTTTATATGATGTAGGTGATACTACGTCGCGATTAATACGCAAAGATGTCAAAGCAAGTCTAAGCAATAAATACCCTTATATTGGAAATCAGACGGGCTTTGTCTTCTATACGTCTATAAATCTAGATTTATTAGGCTCAGTATCGCTTTGCTTAGAAGACGAGCATAGAGGTCAGCTGTGGCTTAAAATTGAACCCGACAACGAGCGTCTGTGCGGAATGAAAGGTATTTTTAGGATACTATCTTCCGTGCCTGCTATAAATGAATATCGGCATCTGATATATGATTTATATGATAGATCGATTGGGCAACCTATAAAAACCTTATCAAAAAAAATCTCCCCAAAAAAATTAGAAGTAAGTCAAAAAGTTTTTGGCAATGCTCATACTGACCCACAGCTATCAGTTATTATTCCTATTTATGGCCGCATCGATTTTATACAATACCAGATGGCTCAATTTAGTCGAGAGATGACTATTGGGGAACTTGATATAATCTACGTGGTTGACGATCCAAATGCGATTACTGAATTTATAAAATTAGCCAGCTCACAGTTCGATATTTACCAAATTAGCTTTAAAATTATATGGTATGACTGCAATCTCGGTTTCGCTGGAGCAAATAATATCGCTGCGTCCCATGCGAGAGCTCCTTATATAATGCTATTGAATTCTGATGTAATGCCGAACACACGGGATTGGGCATCGCAGTTACTCAAAGTCTTTTCTGATGCGGATCTAGTTGGAGCTGTTGGGCCGTTGTTGACTTTTCATGATGGTTCGATTCAGCATGCAGGCATGGAAGCTAAAGTTGAAAGTACTTTGCCGGGATTTATATTAAACAGGCATGTTAATAAAGGAACATCCTGGAACGGTAGTTATGAATTATACATGACAAGCATGCTAACGGCCGCCTGTATTGTAGTCCGCAAGGATCTGTATTTTGAGGTTGGCGGACTTGACGAAGAGTATTTAATCGGAGATTTCGAGGATAGCGACTTTAGTCTAAAGATTCGAAGCAAAGGTTATAATCTACTAATTCAACCATCATGTCGAATGTGGCATTTAGAGCGGCAGTCACAGAATTTATCCAATATAGCAGATCATAGAATGCTTATCACTTTATATAATAGTTGGTTATTTACAAAAAAAATCTTGAATAACGAACTTTTAGATCCGCGGGGGATATAAGATATGCGCGTAATTATATTCAGCCATGGCCACCCAAAATTCAGCAAGGGCGGTGGTGAAATCTCAGCTTACAATCTGTATACTGCGATTAGCAGCGAACCAGATTGTGAAGCTTGGTTTGTTGCTAGAGGCGGAAAAGAACTTATCAATCCGAATTGCCTATTCTCGGTTGTCAAAGAGCGTGAATATATAATCGGATCCTCCTCTAACCATTTTAATTTATCATCAGGCATTGACTTGAGCGATGGAGGCGAACTCGCTGAATTACTTCGCAAGATTTCTCCTAACGTAATCCATTTCCATCACTATGTTCATTTGGGAATAGACCTAATCCATTGCGCCAAGCGAGTTTTGCCGCAAGTCAAAATCGTTGTTACTTTCCATGAATTCATTGGCATTTGCCATAATTACGGGCAAATGGTTACAACTTCTGGACGGCTGTGCTACCAAGCGTCGCCGCGTGAATGCTCTCTGTGCTTTCCGCTGATTACTAAAGAGGACTTTTTTTTAAGAGAGATGTTCATTAAGACCCATCTTGAAAAAGTCGACCAATATGTTTCACCCAGCAGATTTTTAATGGAACGCTATATAGAGTGGGGATTATCGCGCAATAAGTTTGTTTGCATCGAAAACGGTCTCCCAAATGATTATAATATAGTACCAAAACTTTTTGAAGATTTCTCAAAATATATCCGCCTTGCTTATTTTGGGCAGATCAACCGGTTTAAGGGAGTGGACGTCATTCTCAGAGCGATCGCGAGCCTCCCAAAAAAAACGCGGAAGAAAATATCGTTAGATATATATGGATCAGGGCTGGACACGCTGGATCTGAATTTAAAGCAGGAACTTCAAGATTTGCAAAAACGGTGCGGCAAATCTGTTACATTCCACGGGGCTTATCAACCAAGAGAGATTGAGCAGCTTATGGAAGGGGTTGATTGGGTGGTGATGGGGTCTGTGTGGTGGGAAAATTCGCCCGTTGTTATTCAAGAGGCGTTTAAATATGGCAAGCCGGTAATTTGTCCTGGAATTGGTGGCATGCAAGAGAAAGTTCGACCGGGTTTTGGGGGTTTAAATTACCGTGTTGGTGATGCCCTTAGTCTTCGAGACTTAATATCAAAAATTTGCAGCGGAAGTATCGATTGCAAGGACATTATTGAAAAAATTCCGCCGATTTGTTCATTGAGGGAATACGCACATCGACATCTTGCAATCTATAATAGTCAGTCATGACCCTAGGGCGTCTGGAAATATCTTTCAGCAACGAGCAGTTTTGTGAATTCTTGATGCTGTGAGCGTTGAAGAGAATCGGGTGGGTCAGCCATGGCTCTCGATTTGGATGAGCAGACACCTCAAAGGAGCACGCGTTTGCGTGTGATATTCACCAAGCTGACGCCGCCCGCGGCTTTGCCGTAATTGCCCACCTTGTTCGGGTTGGGTTTCGCTGACTCCCTCGTAGGATGGGCCGAAGCGATCTTGAGTGGCTGAGCCGCGAGGAGCTGATCGAGTTGGTGCTGCGGATGCAGCGCCCGACGAAGACCTCGCGTACGTCTTTGGAGCCGCCCACGACGGACCGCAAGGAGCGGCGGGAGCAATCGAAGCCCGGTCATAAGGGTCGTAGCCGCGTGATGTGCGACGAGCCCGGTTCGGTCGTCGACCATCGTCCCATCACTGTTCGTGCTGTGGCGGCGACCTACACGCGGCGCTGTCGGCCGAGGTCGTGAGCGTTTCCGAGCAGATCGAGTTGCCGGAGGTCGCGCCGTCCGTCACCCAGCATCGACGGCTGGCGATGCACTGCCCGACCTGCGGGACGCGGGTGGTCGCAGCCGTGCCGGAGGCGGCGCGGGGAACACCTTTCGGCCCACGGCTGCATGCGGTTGCCACCTATCTCAAGACCTTCCAGGCACTGTCTTACGAGCGGCTGCAGGCGGCGCTCTCCGACCTGTTCGGCTTGACGCTCAGCCAGGGTGGCCTGATGAACCTGCTCCAGCGCGCGCAGAGGCGCTTCCGCTCCGGCCGCGAGGAGGCCGTCTCAACCCTGCGCCGGGCTACGGTGGTCGCCTCGGACGAGACCGGCGTGCGCATCGAGGGCAGCAACGCCTACCACTGGGTCTTCCATTCGGCCGAGGCCGTCGTTCATCAGGCTTCGCCGACGCGGGGTGCGGTCGTGGTGCGGGAGATGATTGACGGACATCGTCCGGCGGTTTGGATCACGGACCGCTACACGGCTCAGCAGGGCCATGCGGCCGCCCATCAGACCTGCCTCGCCCATCTCGCCCGCAACGTCGCCTACGTCGTCGAGACCAGCGATGATCCCGTACTCTGGCGTTTGCGCCTCAGGCTGCAATCCGTGTTCGCCCTGGCCGAACACGTCACTGATCTGGCCACCTCGACGCTGGCCGCCAAGCGCCGGAACCTGGATCGCCAGCTCGGCGCCATCCTCGCCACGCCGAGCCGCAGCGACCTGACCCGCGACCTGCAAGCCAAGATCGGCCGGGCGCGCAATCAGCTCCTCGTCTTCTTCGATCATCCCGGCGCAGTCGAGCCCACCAACAACGGCTCCGAGCGGCTGCTGCGCCCGTCCGTCGTCCAGTTGAAGATCACCAACGGCTATCGCGCGATGTGGGCCGCCGAAGGCGAAGCCGCCATCTGCACCGACGTCGATACCGCGCGCCTCACCGGCGCCAGCCCGTTCCGCATCATCCTCAAAACCGTCGGCGCCTGAACCTCACGATTACGGGGGTGGGTAATTACCCTACGCCTCCACCGCCGTACCAAACAACACTCACGGGCGAGTAGTTCCACGCCATCGCGAGCCTGAAGCAACGCAGGAGAAACCTCATCATCTTGGAAGCTGCATGATTTTTTGCTAGCACAAGGCAGCAATGCCGCACTCTTGCAAACATGAGATATCAGAATGTATCTTGCGAGAGATTGTTGAGTATAGCACCTTTTTATATCCAGAAATGTTTCCAGATATCTTCTTTTGTTTGAAAATTACTAGTTGGCACAATAGACACATCTGACCAGAACTTATCGAATGCGCCGCCATCAAGATCTTCATTCATCTCAGTGAGAATTTTATTATAGTCATCACGAAGTACATTACTTGAAGGATTTAAGTTGGTAATACAAATCAATCCGGTCGGATCGGCATCTATCGCAATAATTTTTAAGTCATTTCTATGCTTTTTTAGGACTGGCAGTATCTTCCAAACATCGCCTGTCCACCAGTCAGGTCTTTGCGCGCTTTCCCGGCGAGGGTCCGTAGAGCTCCGCAAGGAAATAAGCTCTTCGCCCGGCAGACAGTCATGTATCATAACGACCGAATTTTTCTTACTATGGCGCTCCGTATTGTAGAAGTCTCGCAATAAGAACTCCGAAAGATGCATCCCGTCAAGAAAAGCCATATCTATAGGTTGGCCAAAAATGGCGGTGGGATCGTATTTGGAAAAGAAGTGATCGCTAGTGCATTGATAGAAGTGACATGTTGGCTTAGTGCGGATCACATTGGATGCAATGTTAAAACCTGGGTCTATTGCAATAGTCGAACATGCGGATAGGGCAACAGATTCGCCCGAGCGGGAACCAATTTCGAGATAAGTCGCAGGTTCCAGCACCCTATGAAATCTTTGCAAAAGAGAATAATAATTTTCACCCTGGACTCGATTATAGTACTGCGCCATGAGACTGACCCGCGTTTGGAAATACGAAAAAACCGACCATTAATTTTAACATCTTGTTTTAATTCGATGCAAGACACGTCGTTCCCATGAGCAAATAGTCAGTTAAAGATTCTACGTTCGTCACCCTTAGACAAAGGGGTCAAAGGCCCTGCTAGCTAAGCTGCGTACTCCTGTGGAGGTTGGCGTATAGAATCCATGGATATCCCGCGTCGCTACTCGAATTCTGCGAATCGAGCATTGATGCTGACCTGCATTAGATCCACGATGGCGAGACGAAGCGCGCGATGCAGGCCGTCCCCGGGGTCTTCGCGATGGTTAGCGGCGGGATAATCAATATCACTCGTCTGCTCCGAAACAACGTCCTGCATTCCGGCCTCCTCGCACCGCCACGATGAGTTGGTCTATCAATTTGTCTATCTAGCGTCGGAATGTTGAAGCCTATGAAACGTAGCCGTTCTTTCGGAAATCTTCAAGCGCGACGAGTAGAACAGTGCTGATCGGTCGCCCGTAACCCGTTCCGTCGATTGAGGGTCTTCGTAGGGCAGAGCTTTAACGACTAAGCCACCCTTCGTGACGGTCTCTGGCAATTCACTCCGACCGCGACAGCCAGCAGCCTGCGCCATGACATCAAGGGCCTGGCCTTCCTAGCACTACCTGGGCACTTTAAAGGGTCGTGATGCGTTGTCTGCCCGAGGATGGCTCGGGGGCGGCGATGGATCGGGATCGCGAGGGGACGGACGGGCTCGATACGTGGCTGGCGCCGTTCTTGG
>NZ_VRUX01000809.1:0-1541 GCF_008039885.1 Methylobacterium sp. WL103 | reverse complement strand
ACGCCGGGGTGGTCGTCCGGCCGCCACGGCTCGCGCAGAAGCACGAAGGCCGTGGTCGCGACCGCGTGGGCGACGACGATCGCCGCGACGACGAGGAGCGCGATCTGCCCGGCGACGCTGCGCGGCCGCAACCGCGCCCTGATGCCACCGAAGCTCATGTGAACCTCATGACCGGGTCACGTCCGGCGTGAACAGGTAGCCGCCGGAGCGGATCGTGCGGATGATCTCGGGATTGCGCGAATCCCGCTCGATCTTCTGGCGGATGCGGCTGACGAGCACGTCGATGCTGCGCTCGAACGGGCCGGCGCTGCGCCCCTGCGTCAGGTCGAGGAGCTGGTCGCGCGAAAGCACGCGGCCGGGGCGCAGGCACAGGGCGTGGAGCAGGTCGAACTCCGCGCCGGTGATCGAGATGCGCGCGCCCTCCGCGCTCAGCACCTGCCGCAGGGAGACGTCCAGCGTCCAGCCGACGAAGTGCATCCGGCGCACGCCCTCCTCCTCCGCCACCTCGTTGCCGGTGCGGCGCAGGACGGCACGGATGCGCGCGAGCAGCTCGCGCGGGTTGAAGGGTTTCGCGAGGTAGTCGTCGGCGCCGATCTCGAGGCCGACGATACGGTCGATCTCCTCGGCCTTGGCCGTGAGCATCAGGATCGGGATCGCGGAATTCTCTCTCAGGCGGCGGCACAGGCTGAGGCCGTCCTCGCCCGGCAGCATCAGGTCGAGGACGATGAGGTCGACCCGGCCGTCGACGAGCGCGCGGTCCATTTCGGCGCCGTCGCCGGCCAGCGTCACGCGGCAGGCGTTGCCGCGCAGGTAGCGCGCCACCAGGTTCGCGATCTCGCGGTCGTCCTCGACGATCAGGATGTGCGGGTTGGCGGGCGCGTTCATCGGCGGCGGTCGTCTTCGGTCACGTCCCGACGGGACTTCGCCACCCCTTATGGCCCGGGACGGGCGACAATCGAAGACGGGTCCCGGCAGCAAATTTGTAACGGCGTGTTTCCGCCGGTTCCCCTGGCGACGTGCATTTCGCGCGCGCAAGACGACGACGCAGCGACATCGCGCGAGAGCTTGCGCGCGCCGCCCTCAGTACCCGCGGGTTCTGTCGACGCCCGCCGGCACCTGCCCGGTGCTGCGGAAGGCCGCCACCGCGGCTGCGACCACCGCGGCCGCGGACGCCTCGTCCGTCGGCGCCGCGACGTGGGGCAGGACGGTCACGTCCGGACGGGTCCAGGCCGGGTGTTCCGGGGGCGGCGGCTCCTGCGTGAACACGTCGAGCACCGCATGCCCGACCTGCCCCGCGTCGAGGGCCTGCCACAGGTCGGCCTCGACGAGGTGCGCGCCGCGCCCGAAATTGATCACGCCGGCGTCCGGCGCCAGCCGCGCGAAGGCGTCGGCATCGAGGATGCCGCGCGTCTCGGTCGTGAGCGGCAGCAGGTTGACCAGGAACGCCGCGCCGTCCAGCGCCGCACCGGCAACGAGGTGGCGGAGGAGGAGGGCGTGCGCCGGATGCACTTCGTCGGCTGGACGCTGGACGTCTCCCTGCG
>NZ_VRUX01000808.1:0-1541 GCF_008039885.1 Methylobacterium sp. WL103 | reverse complement strand
GGCCCGCACCGGCCCCGATCGCGCCCGGCACGCCGACATCGCCGTCTCTCTCGTCGGCGCCCCCGGCGACCGCACCGCGGCCGTCCGCCCCGATCGTGCTGCGTCCGAAGGCCCGCGCGGTGACCCCCAGGGTCTTCCTCGTCGGCGCGTCGACCGGCGGCCCGCGGGCGGTGGGCGAGATGCTGGAGAAGATCGGCGCGGCGACGCTTCGCCGGGTGCCGATCCTGATCGTCCAGCACATGCCGCCGATCTTCACCGCCGTGTTCGCCGAGCATCTCGCCACCCGCACCGGCCTCACCGCCGCCGAAGGCAAGTCCGACGAGCGCCTGGAGCCCGGCCGGATCTACGTCGCCCCGGGCGGGCGCCACATGGGGTTGACCGGAGGGCCGGGCCGAGAGCCGGTGATCCGCCTCGACGACGGGCCGCTGGTGAACTTCTGCCGCCCGGCCGTGGACGTCCTGTTCAAGGACGCCGCCACGCTGTTCGGGCCCGCGACCCTGTCCGTCGTGCTCACCGGCATGGGTTCGGACGGCACCCACGGCGCCCGCGCGCTGGTCGAGGCCGGCGGCGCCGTGCTCGCCCAGGACGAGGCGACGAGCACCGTCTGGGGCATGCCCGGGAGCGTCGCCAAGGCGGGACTCGCCCAGGCCGTGCTTCCGCTTCCCGAGATCGGCCTCGCGCTTCGCGCCTTGCTCACGGGACAGGGCGCATGACCGAGCTCGAATTCGACTACCTGCGCGCCTACCTCAAGCAGCGCTCCGGCCTCGCGCTCACCCCGGAGAAGCGCTACCTCGTCGAGAGCCGGCTCACGCCCGTCTGCCGGCGCTTCGGCCTCGCGACGCTGCGCGACCTCGTCGGCACCCTGAAGGTCGCCCGCGACAAGGCGATCGAAAAGGCGGTCGTCGAGGCGATGACCACCAACGAGACCTTCTTCTTCCGCGACCGCACGCCGTTCGACCTCTTCCGCGACGTGCTGCTGCCGCAGGCCATGGCGCGCCGCGCCGGACAGCGCCGGCTGCGCATCTGGTGCGCGGCGGCCTCGACCGGGCAGGAGCCGTACTCGCTGGCGATCCTGCTGCAGGAGGCCGGCGTCAAGCTCGCCGGCTGGCAGGTCGAGATCGTCGCCACCGACCTCTCGACCGAGGTGATCGAGAAGGGCAAGCTCGGCCTCTACAGCCACTTCGAGGTGCAGCGCGGCCTGCCGGTGCAGTGGCTGCTGAAGTACTTCACACAGATCGGCGAGCAGTGGCAGATCGCGCCGAGCCTGAGGTCGATGGTCGACTACCGGCCGCTCAACCTGCTCAACGGCTTCGAGGCGCTTGGCACCTTCGACGTGATCTACTGCCGCAACGTGCTGATCTACTTCGACACGCCGACGAAGGCCGACATCCTCGGACGCCTGGCCGACCGGCTCGGGCCCGAAGGCGCGCTCCTCCTCGGCGCCGCCGAGACGGTGATCGGGCTGACCGACCGCTTGAGCCCGAACTCGCAGCACCGCGGGCTCTACGGCGTCGCGGCCCCGGTCGTGCGCGCGGCGAGCC
>NZ_VRUX01000807.1:0-1542 GCF_008039885.1 Methylobacterium sp. WL103 | reverse complement strand
ATGGACGTCTACCTGCTGCAGGCGCCCTGATCCGGGGCGGGCGCGGCGAACGGGCCACGGACGCGTCCGCCTGCGTGCGTTAGAGTCAGCCCATGCTGACCTTGCGACCCTACCAGCGTGCCAGCCTCGATGCGCTTGCCGCCGCCTGGAGCGGGGCAGGGGGCCAGCCTCTGCGTGCCGGCCTGATCGTGCTGCCGACCGGCGCCGGCAAGGCGCTGGTGATCGCGGCGCTCGCGCGCGAGACGCTGCAGGCCGATCCCCTCGCCCGCATCGTCGTCGTCACCCACAGCCGGGAGCTGATCGCCCAGAACTTCGCCGAGCTCACCGGCTACTGGCCCGAGGCGCCGGCGGGAATCTTCTCCGCCGGCCTCGGGCGGCGGGAGGCGGCGGCGCAGGTCCTGGTCTGCGGCATCCAGTCGGTGGCCGACCGGCTCGATGCGATCGGCCCGCGCGACCTCGTCGTCGTCGACGAGGCCCATCTGATCCCGCGCTCGGCCGAGACCCGCTACGGGCGCTTCCTCGCCGGCCTGCGGGCGCTGCGGCCGGAGCTTCGCGTCGTCGGCTTTACCGCGACGCCCTACCGGCTCGACAGCGGGCGCCTCGACGAAGGCGCGGGCCGGATCTTCGAGGGCATCGTCTACGAGGTCGATGCCGGCGACCTGATCGGGCAGGGTTATCTCTGTCCGCTCCTGTCGAAGGCGACCCTGACCGCCCTCGACGTGGCCGGCGTGGGCAAGCGCGGCGGCGACTACATCCCGAGCCAGCTCGAGGCCGCGGTCAACCGCGAGTGGATCACCCGCGCCGCGGTCGAGGAGATGGTCGGCTACGGCCGCGAGCGCCGGGCCTGGCTCGCCTTCTGCGCCGGGCTCAGCCACGCGGACGCGGTGCGCGACGCGATCCGCGTGGAGGGCTATTCCTGCGAGGCGATCTCCGGCGAAACCCCGCGGCGCGAGCGCGACCGCATCGTCGCGGCCTTTCGCGCCGGGCGGATCCGCTGCCTGACCTCCGTCGGCGTGCTCGCCACCGGCTTCAACGTGCCGGAGGTGGATCTCATCGCCCTGCTCCGCCCGACGCAGAGCACCGGGCTCTACGTGCAGCAGGTCGGGCGTGCCCTGCGGAACGCGGCGGGCAAGCGCGACGCGCTGATCCTCGACTATGCCGGCCTGGTGCGGATGCACGGCCCGGTGGACGTGGTCACCGCGCGCACCGCCGCCGCGGTGAAGGGCAGGGAAGGGCTGGCGCGGGCCAAGCCCTGCCCCGGCTGCGGCGCGCTGATCGCGCTCAACGCCTCGACTTGCGAGCCCTGTTGGATCGAGCCGGAGGACGCGGAGGATGTCGCCCGGCACGAGGCCGCAGCCGACGGCGAGCTGCCGATCCTGTCGGAGCGCGCGGACGGCTGGCAGGCGGTCTCGGATTGGCGGGTCGAGCGCGGGGCGGACGGCCTCGATATCGTGCTGCGCTGCCCGGCCGGCGCCCACCGCATCCGGCTCGCGCTGGAGCGGACGGGATTCGCCCGTGACAAGGCGGTGCAGTGGTGGCGCG
>NZ_VRUX01000806.1:0-1543 GCF_008039885.1 Methylobacterium sp. WL103 | reverse complement strand
TCCGACAGGCGGCGGCGCTCGGTGACCCGCTCGGTCCGCTCGGCCTCGGCCCGCTCGGCGTCGTAGAGGCCGAGCGACTGGCGCGTGTCGGTGTCGACCCCGCGCCACCAGCCGACGAAGGTCGGCAGGTCGTGGGTGGTGATCGCGGTGAGCGCGTCACGCGGGTAGGCGTCGGGGGCCTTGAACCGCCCGTCCTGCTCGCGTTCGAAGGCGAGGATGCGGTAGCTCAGGATGCCGGCCTGCATCAGCGCGTCGGAGAAGCCCTGCGGCGCGGTGCCGAGATCCTCGGCGATGACGAGGCACTTGTTTCGATGGCTCTCCAGCCGCAGCACCGCGATCATCGGCTCGAACGGCATCGCCACGTAGGCGCCGTCCTTTGCGCCGCCGCCCAGCGGGATCAGGAACAGGCGGGCGAGCTGGAAGGCGTGGTCGATGCGGATCGCGCCGGCATGGCGCATGTTGGCGCGTACCAGCGCCCGGAAGGCGGCGAGCCCGTCGCGCTCCATCTCGAGCGGGTCGAACGCCGGCAGGCCCCAATCCTGGCCCTTGGGCGCCAGCAGGTCGGGCGGCGCGCCGATCGAGACGCGGTCGGCGAAACGCTCGGGATGCGACCAGATCTCGGAGCCGCCGCGGTCGGCGCCGACCGCGAGGTCTCGATAGAGGCCGATCCGCATGCCGGTGGCGAGCGCCCGCGCCGACGCGTCGGCGAGTTGCCGGTCGGCGAGGTACTGCAACCACGCGTGATAAGAGACCGCGTCCCGGTGCTCCTCCGCGAAGGCGACGACGGCCTCGGTCCCGGCGCGCCGGTAGGCCTCGGGCCAGTCGCCGAGCCACTGGGCGCCCTGCCCCTTGAAGTGCTCCGACAGGGCCTCGAACGTGGCGTGAGATTGCAGGTCCTCGCCGCCCTCCGCGCGAAACGCCGTGAAGCCGGCATCCGCGCCGCGCTTGGCGTCGGACTCGTCCCACAGCGCCCGAAGCACCGGCGAGAGCACGTCCCATACGCCCTGGTGATCGACGAGCGCCGCGTCGCGAATGGCTTCCACACGGGGCGCCATCTCGAGGAGCAACGCCTCCGCCCGCGAGCCGGCGAAGCCCGGAAGGCTTCGCGGCGCGATGAACAGCGTGTCGAGGAACAGGCGCGAGGACGGTGAATAGGGCGAAATCTTCGTGCGGTCGGCGGAGAACAGCGCGTGGACCGGGCTGAGGCCGAGGAAAGAGGCGCCGCGCAGGCCCGCATCGTGCGCCGCGTGGCCGGCGTCGGCATAGGTGCCGATGCCGAGGTTGTCGTCCGAGCGCAGCCCGTAGAGCTGGGCGGCGAGACCCCAATCGCTCGCACCCTCGTCGGCGTAGGCGCGCGGACGCCAGCAGCGCTGCGGAGCGGAGATGATCCAGGCCTGCGCCGTGCGGTCGCCGAGCGTCACCGTGAGGTGGTGGTAGCCCGGCGTCAGCGGCGGAAGCTCGAAGCCGGCGGTGTCGCCCGACAGGGCGGCCCGGCCCTCGCGGGCGCTGCCGCGCTCGTCGACGAGGCGCCAGTTCACAGTCC
>NZ_VRUX01000805.1:0-1544 GCF_008039885.1 Methylobacterium sp. WL103 | reverse complement strand
TCCCCGATCCCCGCCTCCAGCCCGGCGACGCGGGCGGCGATGCGGAAATGCGGGGCGTGGTCGGGGCCGGAGCGCTCGACGACCTCGTAGACCGGGATCGCGAGGCCGCGGCCCATCGCCCATTCCTGCAGCGCCGACTTCGCGTCGCGGCCGCGGGGCGCGCCGGTCGGCTCGGCCGGGCGGAAGGCGGATTCGATAAGCGCCCGGGCGGCCTCGTAGCCGGCATCCATGTAGACCGCGCCGAGGATGGATTCGCACACGTCGGCCAGGATCGTCTGGTTGCGGCGCCCGCCGCCCAAAACCTCGCCCTGCCCGAGGACGAGGTGGGGGCCGACGTCCCAGGCGGTGGCGACGGCGGCGCAGGTCTCGCGCCGAACCAGGCCCGCGAGGCGCCGCGAAAGGTCGCCCTCGTCGGACTCCGGGAAGGCGGCGTAGAGCCTGTCGGCGATGGCGAGGCCGAGGACGCGGTCGCCGAGGAACTCGAGGCGCTGGTAGCTGCCGACGCGGCCGGCCGCCTTGCTGACATGCGTCACCGCGCGGGCGAGCAGCGACGGGTCGGCGAAGCTGTGCCCGATCCGCGCCTCCAGCGCCGACAGGTCGGGCTTGGGCCGCGCCTTGCGCCGGGCGCGGGCGGAGGGGCGCGCCTCGTCGGCCAAGGCGGAGGTCAGTGGATCGTCGAGAACAGGCGGCCCCAGCGCACGTGGGCCGGCCAGTTCCATATCTGCCAGGCGGGCGTGCCCTCGTCGATCGAGAAGAAGATCATCTCGGCGCGGCCGACGAAGTTCTCGAACGGCACGTAGCCGACGTTGGCGAGGTCGCGCGAATCGGTCGAGTTGTCGCGGTTGTCGCCCATCATGAAGAAGTGGCCCGGCGGCACGGTGTAGAGTTCGGTCTTGTCCCAGAACCCGTTGTCGCCGTCGCGCTCGATCGTGTGGTGCACGACGCCGTTCGGCAGCGTCTCGTTGTACTGCGGCACCTTCGTCGCCTGGCCGTAGGGGTCGATGGTCTCGTAGTCGGCGATGCGCTCGCGCTTGACCGGCTTGCCGTTGATGTTGAGCACGCCGTCGATCATCTGGATCTTGTCGCCGGGCAGGCCGATCACCCGCTTGATGTAGTCGGTGGCGTTGTCCTTGGGCAGCTTGAACACCGCGATGTCGCCGCGCTTGGGCTCGGCCGCCCAGACGCGCCCTTCCGACTTGATCGGAAGGTACTCGCTTAACGGCAGGGAGTACTTCGAGTAGCCGTAGGAGTACTTCGACACGAACAGGTAGTCGCCGATCAGCAGCGTCGGGATCAGCGAGCCGGAGGGGATGTTGAACGGCTGGAACAGGAGCGTGCGCACCACGAGCGCGATCAGCAGCGCCTGGATCCCGACCTTCAGCGTCTCGCGGATGCTGGCCCAGGTGCCCGGCTGCGTGCGGACTTCGTGCTTTCCGTCCCGATCCAAGCGCGCGCGTTCCATCTGTCGATCCGTCTGGCGATCCGTCCGGGACGAGGCCGACGGCCCGCGCGGGCCGTCGGCCTCGTCCCGGACGGATCGCCAG
>NZ_VRUX01000804.1:0-1555 GCF_008039885.1 Methylobacterium sp. WL103 | reverse complement strand
GCCGGCTGGCGCTCGGGCGGGCGGGGGCGGGACATCGGCCGCGGGTTGTCGGAGCCGAGCTGCGGCGTGAACTTGATCAGCGGCTGGCAGATCCGCTTCAGCCCGCGCGGGTCGTGGCGGGCGAGGTCCACGTGGATGTGGTCGTAGTGGAACACGTTGGAGCCCGGCGCCAGCACGGTGGTGAAGCGCTGGCACGCGCCGAGGAAAACCTCGCGCAGGAAACCCTGCTCGGCTTCGGTGCCGCGCCAACCGCCCTTGACGGTGATGACGTAGCCGTCGGCGAGCTTGAACGACATCACGTCGATCGCGTTGCCGAAGGAGTGCTCGGAGAGCTTGGCGCCGACCTGGTTGTTCCTCCCGCGGCAGGCGTAGGAGCCGGCGTTGATCTCGGCGACCGGCTGCCCGAAATACAGGGCGGCGGCCGGCTGGATTGTGTCGGCGAGCCAGGCCTCGGCCTCGGCCAGCGCCGGGCAGCCGAGCGTCATCTTCTGCTTCAGGATCACGGCGCCGCCGCCCAGCCGCGTCACCCGGAACGGCTGGGTCATGCCGCAGGGGCCGGGTCCGTCGATCTCCTTGGCCGGCACGACGAACTCGGTCGGCTCGACCAGCTTCTTGGCCAGGCACACCTGTTCCGCCTGGTCGCGCCAGGCGTCGCGGCGCTCAAACTTGTTGATCGCACAGCCGGTGAGCCCCGCGCCGAACAGCGCAAGGGCGGAGAACGCGAGTACGCTACGCCACATGGTGCGGAGAATGCTCACGATCGCGTAAATGCGGTGCTAACGCTGCCGCCGTCGCGACGCGGGCCTTCGCATGGTAGGGCCTGCAAATGGCGGTCGCGTTCGTGCCATCGCGCATGAAACCTGCACGGGCTTGCGCGCCGCTGTCGCCGGCGCCGCCCCCGAACCGATAAGTCCAAGTCGCTCAAGTCAAGGACGCGTGATGCTCTCGTTGGTCGACCTGCGCCGCCGCATCGAAGCCGGCACCCTCACGCCCGAGGGCGCGATCCGGCTGTCGCAGGAGGCGATCCTCGCGCGCGATCCTGTGGTGCGCGCCACGGTGGTCACCGATCCCGCCCCCGCCGTCACCGATGCCGGACCGCTCGCCGGGATCGCGGTGGGCGTGAAGGACATCATCGACACCGCCGCGATGCCGACGCAGATGGGCTCGCCGATCTACGAGGGCTGGCAGCCGAAGACCGACGCCCCGATCGTGATGCGCCTGAAGGCCCTCGGCGCGGTGGTGCTGGCCAAGACCACGACCTCGCCCTTCGCCAGCGTCGACCCCACCGAGACCACGAATCCGCACGATCCCGGCCACACGCCCGGTGGCTCCTCGGCGGGCTCGGCCGCCGCGGTCGGGGCCGGGATGCTGCCGCTGGCGCTCGGCACGCAGACCGGCGGCTCGGTGATCCGCCCGGCAAGCTTCTGCGGCTGCGCCGCGATCAAGCCCTCGTTCCGGCTGCTGCCCACGGTCGGCGTCAAGACGTTCTCGTGGGCGCTCGACACGCTCGGCCTGTTCGGCGCCGGCGTCGGCGACGTCGCCCACGCGCTGGCCC
>NZ_VRUX01000803.1:0-1557 GCF_008039885.1 Methylobacterium sp. WL103 | reverse complement strand
CCGGACCGGCCGGCGGCGGCCGTCACCGGCACGCTGTTCGGCGTCGGCATGGGCCCGGGCGACCCGGACTACCTCACCGTCCGCGCCATGCGGGTGCTGGAGCACGCGCCGGTCCTCGTCCACTTCTGCAAGAAGGGCCGCCGCGGCAACGCCCGCACCATCGCCGACGCGGTGCTGCCGCCCGAGCCCGCCCGCGAGTTCGCCCTCGCCTACCCCTACACCACCGAGTTGCACCCGGATCACCCGGATTACGTCGGGGCGCTCGCCGCCTTCTACGACGACGCGGCGGGACAGTTGGCCGACCACCTCGGCGCCGGGCGCGACGTGGCGATCCTGTCCGAGGGCGACCCATTCTTCTACGGCTCGTTCATGCACCTGTGGCGGCGCCTGAAGGACCGATTCCCGGTGGAGGTCGTGCCCGGCGTCACCGGCATGTCGGGCTGCTGGACCAAGGCCGGCACGCCGATCACCTGGGGCGACGACGTGCTGACGGTGCTGCCGGCGACCCTGCCGGCAGCCGACCTCGCCGCGCGGCTCGCCGGCACCGACGCCGCCGTGATCATGAAGCTCGGGCGCCACCTGCCGAAGGTCCGCGCCGCCCTGCGCGAGGCCGGGCTGCTCGGGCGCGCCGTCTACGTCGAGCGCGGCACCATGGCCGGCGAGCGCGTCGTGCCGCTGGCGGACAAACCTGACGACGTGGCGCCCTACTTCTCGATGGTGCTCGTGCCGGGCGAAGGCCGCAGGCCGTGAGCGCACGTGTCGCGGGAGGCGGAAGCCTCGCGGTCGTCGGCCTCGGGCCGGGCGACGCCGGGCTGCTCACCGCGCGCGCGCAGGCTGCGCTCGATGCGGCCGAGGACCTGATCGGCTACATCCCCTACGTCTCCCGCGTGCCCGATCGGCCGGGGCTGACGCGGCATGCCAGCGACAACCGTGTCGAGGTGGACCGCGCGCGCCATGCGCTGGAACTGGCGGCCTCCGGCCGGCGGGTGGCGGTGGTCTCGGGCGGCGACCCCGGCGTGTTCGCGATGGCGGCGGCGGTGTTCGAGGCGGTGGAGGCCGGCGATCCGGCATGGCGCCACCTCGCGATCACCGTCGAGCCCGGCATCACCGCGATGCTGGCGGCGGCCGCCCGCCTCGGCGCGCCGCTGGGGGGCGACTTCTGCGCGCTCTCGCTGTCGGACAACCTCAAGCCCTGGGACGTGATCACCGCCCGGCTCGAAGCCGTGCTGCGCGCCGACTTCGTGGTCTCGCTCTACAACCCGATCTCGTCGGCTCGGCCCTGGCAGCTGGGCAAGGCCCTCGGCATCGCCGCCGAGATCCGGCGGCCCGACACGCCGGTGGTGTTCGCCCGCGCCGTGACGCGCCCCGACGAGGCGATCCGCGTGATGACGCTGACCGAGGCGCGCACGGCCACCGCCGACATGGCGACGATGGTCGTCATCGGCGCCTCGACCACGCGGCTGATCCCGCGCGGGCCGGGCGAGCGGCCGTTCGTCTACACGCCGCGCAGCGTCGGATGAGGCCGGCCCGCGCCGACGAGCCGCGCCACGGCCCCGG
>NZ_VRUX01000802.1:0-1561 GCF_008039885.1 Methylobacterium sp. WL103 | reverse complement strand
CGCGCGCACCGTTCGCGTCCGGCCGCCAGGCCGCGGGCGAGAGCTTGTCGCCGTTGCCGACCAGCCGGGCGACCTCGGGCATCGCGGCGTAGGCGGCGGTCTCGATCTGCGCGCCGCAGCCGGTGACGACGATCTCGGCGTCGGGCCGCTCGCGGTGCAGGCGGCGGATCGCCTTGCGCGCCTGCCGCCCGGCTTCCGTGGTGACGGCGCAAGTGTTGACCACGACGCGGTCGCGCCCGCGCGCGGTCGGCTCCGCGAGGCCGCGCATCACCTCGGCCTCGACCGTGTTCAGCCGGCAGCCGAAGGTCAGCGTCTCGACCGCCATCAGGCGGCGTCCTGGGCGAACAGGGCGGGCGCGAACCGGCCTTCGGCGACGAGGAAGACCGGGCCGGTCATCAGCACGTGGTCGTCGGCGCGCCACTCCACGAACAGGTCGCCGCCGGGCAGGCTCCCGCAGGCGGCGGCGGAGGCGGCGAGGAGGCCGGCGACGAGCGTGAGGCGAGGGCGGGTCAAGGCGGCGCTCCGGGGAAGGCAGTGGAGGCGAGGGCAGTGGAGGCAAAGGAAAAGGAGACAAGGGCGTCGAGGCTACGGCCGAGGCCGCCGCGAACCGAATCGGCACGGTCCCGTCTCGCCCGAAGGTAGTGACGAACACCGTCCTTCGCGAGGCCATGGACGCGCGTTCCGATCGCACGGCGCGCGGACGCGGCGGATCTGCCACGCCCCTCGCGCCGGAGGCCGGCCTTGCCATATACGGTGCTCCGACGGGCTCTCGGACGACGCCCGGCCCCCACCCCCGCGACGACGCGGTTCGAACCACCATGGCCGCATGAGCGCACTCGCCCACAGACGCTTCCTGAAGATGCACGGCGCCGGCAACGCGATCGTGGTGCTGGACCTGCGCGGCACCGACATCCGCGTCGCCCCCGAGGAGGCACGCGCCATCGCCGCCGATCCGGCCTCGAGCTTCGACCAGCTGATGGTGCTGCACGATTCCGCGAGCCGCGGCGCCGACGCGTTCATGCGGATCTACAACACCGACGGCTCGGAATCGGGCGCCTGCGGCAACGGCACCCGCTGCGTCGCCTACGCGATGCTCGACGACCCGGCCATGGCGCGGCCCGTCGAGACCGGGCGGCTGGTGCTGGAGACGGTCGCCGGCCGCGTCGAGGTCAAGCGCGTCGCCGAACGCTCCTTCACCGTCGACATGGGCCGCCCGCGCCTCGCCTGGAACGAGATCCCGCTGCGCGATCCGTTCCCGGACACGCGGCGGATCGAGCTGCAGATCGGGCCGATCGACGACCCCATCCTGCATTCGCCGGGCGCGGTGAACATGGGCAACCCACACGCGGTCTTCTTCACCGATCGCGATCCCGACACGTTCGACCTCGGGCAGATCGGCCCGATGCTGGAGAACCACCCGATCTTCCCCGAGCGCGCCAACATCTCGGTGGCGCAGGTCCGGGGGCGGGAGGCGATCAAGCTCCGGGTCTGGGAGCGCGGCGCCGGCTTGACGCTGGCCTGCGGCACCGCCGCCTGCGCCGCGCTCCCAGACCCGGAGCTT
>NZ_VRUX01000801.1:0-1561 GCF_008039885.1 Methylobacterium sp. WL103 | reverse complement strand
CCACCCGCTGGCGCTGGCCGCCCGAGAGCGTCGCCGGGGCGCGGTCGGCATAGCCGTCGAGGCGCATGAGGCGAAGCAGCGCCGCGACCCGCTCGGCTGTCGCCGCGCGGCCGTGGGCGAGGCCCTTCAGCCCGTAGGCGACGTTGCGCCCGACGCTCATGTGCGGGAACAGCGCATAGGACTGGAACATCATGTTCACCGGCCGGCGATGGGCCGGCAGCGCGACGAGGTCCTCGTCCCCGAGGCGGATCGCGCCCGAATCCGGAGCCTCGAAGCCGGCGACGAGGCGGAGCAACGTGCTCTTGCCGCAGCCCGAGGGGCCGAGCAGGCAGAAGAACTCGGACGCCGCCAGGTCGAGGGACACGGCGTCGACCGCGATCGCGCTTCCGAACCGCTTGGTCAGGTTCTCCAGTCGCAGCAGCGGCGCGGACAAGGCCTCAGCTGTCCTCGCGCAGGGCCTCGGCGACCCGGGCCTCCAGCAGGTCAGGCCGGCGGATCACCAGGGCGCCGCGGGTGCGGTCGACGAGGCCTTCGGCGGCCATCACCGTGAACTCGCGGGTCACCTGCTCGCGGCGGCAGCCGATGCGGGCTGCGAGCACGTGGTGGTAGGGCGGCGGCGTCACCACCCGCTCGTCGCCCCCGCCCGCCCGCGGCACCGAGAGCCGCAGCAGCTCGGCGTAGAGCCGGTGGCGCAGGTCGAGCAGCGCGTGCTCCATCAGGCGGGTGTTCAGCTCGCGCACGCGCTTGGTCAGGAGACGGAACAGCCGGTCGGCGATGGGCTCGGAGGCGAACACCATCTGGCGGAACACCGAGGCCGGGACGACGCAGAGCTCGCCGCGGGTGAGCGCCGTGACGTTGGCCGAGCGGCCGACGCCGTCCAGCGCCGACAGCTCGCCGAAGAACGCGCCGCCGCGCATCTCGCCCAGGATCACTTCCTTGCCGGATTGCGTGCGGTTGAGGATCCGGACCTCGCCGGTGGCCAGGAAGTACACGTCGGTAGACACGTCGTCGAAGTCGACCAACACCTCGTTCTCGTCGAAGCGGCGCCAGTGGCAGCGCGTCTCGAAGGGCGCGAGCTCGATGCCCGGCTCCTTGAAGAACGGAATGGTGGAGAGCCGCGCCATCGAAAACCGGTCCCTTCGCGATGCGCCGGGACCGTCGCGCCGCGGACCGTCTAGAAGTCCGCGCAGCCGACCCGGAGCGTCGCGTCGTCGAATGTGTTGCAAGATCGTGACGACCGGGTCGTCACCGGTCAAGCCGACGGCGGCCGATGAGGGTGGATGGTGCCGCCCTAGACGGCACGACGCCGTGATTTCCTGACCCTGCCGGATGACTTTAGGTATAAAGCCCGCATTCGGCCTGCGAGGGTGCCCGGAACCCGGAATGCAGCGTCAGCCGCCCCCCGACCCGATGCCTCCAGCCTTTCCCTCCGAACGATCCGCGCCGGACCTCTTCTCGACGTCGGGCGGCCCCTTCCGCGCGACGCTCGGCGCCGCGTTCTCCCTGTCGGGACGTGGGCTCCACACCGGGCGCCGCGCCACCGTCCGCGTCGGCCCTGCGC
>NZ_VRUX01000800.1:0-1563 GCF_008039885.1 Methylobacterium sp. WL103 | reverse complement strand
CCGCGCAGTTGCGCGCCGCCAGGCAGGCGATCCAGCCGCCCATCGACGAGCCGATCAGCACCGGCGCCTCCGGTGCGTGCGCGGCGAGCACGGCTTCCGCGTCTTCGAGCCAGGTCGAGATCGTGCAGGCCGCGAACGCGCCCTCCGACTCGCCGTGGCCGGAATAGTCGAACCGCACGAAAAGCCGCCCCTCGGCGGCGGCGAAGGCGTCGACCGCCATCGCCTTGGTGGCGCCCATGTCGGAGTGGAAGCCTCCGAGCCAGACGATCGCCGGGCCGACGCCGTCGCGCACCCGCACCGCGATCCGACGTGCGTCCGCCCCTTCGCCTACCGTGACGTGCTCCAGCGTCGTGCCGTCCCGCATCCCGTTCTCCCGCCTTCGTCGAGGCCTGCGTTCCCGACCTGAACGCCGCGTCTTCAGCCGCCGTTTACCAGACCGTAAAGCGTACCCGTGATCCTATGACAATGAACGCTTCCCTGCGGCCGCGGCCCGCCTGCGCCCTCTCGCCGCGCGATCCCTCATGACGGAGGATCACCGGCCGGCGGTCGGATTTCCCGGCGACGCCGCGCCGCTGGCCGGCGCCTGCGTCCTCCAGATCATTCCCGAGCTCGATGCGGGTGGCGCCGAGCGCACCACCGTCGACATCGCAGCCGGCCTCGCCGCGGCCGGCGCGCGCGCGCTGGTCGCCACGGAAGGCGGCCGACTCGTCGGCGAGCTGCAGGCCAAGGGCGGCATCTGCCTGCCGTTTCCCGCCGCCTCGAAGAACCCGCTCCAGATGGCGCTCAACGTCGGCCGGCTGGCCCGCCTGTGCCGGCGCGAGGGGGTGCAGATCATCCACGCCCGCTCCCGCGCCCCGGCCTGGGTCGCGCTCGGCGCCGCGCGGCGGCTGAAGCTGCCCTTCGTCACCACCTATCACGGCAGCTATTCCGGCCGGACGGGCGTGAAGGTGCTCTACAACTCGGTGATGGCGCGCGGCGACGTGGTGATCGCCAACTCGCACTACACCGCCGACCTGATCCGGCGCCTGCATGCCGAGCAGGCGGGCGACCGCGTGCAGGTGATCCACCGCGGCACGGACCTCTCCGCCTTCACCCCCGTGGCGGTCGGCGCCGCCCGCGTCGAGGCGTTGCGCCGGAGCTGGGGCGTCGCGCCGCACGAGCGGGTCGTGCTGCTGGCGGCGCGTCTCACCGCCTGGAAGGGTCAGCGCATCCTGATCGAGGCGGCGGCGCTGCTCAAGGCGCAAGGGGTCGGCGACTTCGCCATCGTGCTCGCGGGCGACCCCCAGGGCCGCGTCGCCTACGAGCGCGAGCTCGACGCGCTGGTCGCGGCGCGCGGGCTCGAAGGCGTGGTCCGGCGGGTCGGGCATTGCACAGACATGCCGGCGGCCTTCCGGGCGGCCTCCGTCGTCGCGGTGCCGTCGGTGGAGCCCGAGGCGTTCGGCCGCTCGGCGGTCGAGGCCCAGGCGCTGGGCACGCCGGTGGTGGTGTCCGACCTCGGCGCGGTCCCCGAGACCGTCCTCAGCCCCCCCGAGGTTCCGGCCGGGCAGCGCACCGGCTGGCGCG
>NZ_VRUX01000007.1:0-33261 GCF_008039885.1 Methylobacterium sp. WL103 | reverse complement strand
TTCATGCCAGCCTTCTCCGCTTGGCCGGCTGCGCTTGCCAGACCAGCTCCGCCGGCCAAGCTATCCGTGGCGGAGCGGCCCACCGTGCACTAACTTTACCCTTGGACCACCTCGTGGGGGCCGATCACCTTCTTCATCCACCTCGATTGGGTCTTCCGCAGCCTGCCCGAGCGACGGGAGAAGCTGGCGAGCTACGAGCGCCAGCGCGCGGGGCGGGCGAGCATTTCGAGCAGTTCCACACGCCCAAGCTGCACGATCCGGGGGACCGGAGCCTGACGTCGTTCACGACGGCCGAGTTCCGACGGCTTGTCCATGCACTCGTTCATCGACCGGGCGCGTGATGCAAGCCACGCAGGGGCTAGGGGCACGGAGCGGAACGGTAACCGGGGTGTTCCTCACTGTGGTCTTAGCGCAATGTGGCGCCAGGATCGTCGCCTCGTTGCGGTTTTCCCGTGAGAATGCCTCTTCAATGAGCAGATCGCTCAACTCTGCCCATTGACTGAATCCTCGGGATTCATACAGTCAGGGTATGGGGTTAACTGCATAGCCGCATTTCGTCAGGTCGGGAACGATGTTCAGCAACCATCAGCGCCTCTCTAGCCCAGAAGTTCAGGAGCTCCGCCGCGAGGCCGGTCGTCTTCTGAAGTCTCTGCGCGAGGCGCGGGGCCTTTCGCAGCGCGACTTGTGCGCGCTCGTGGGCGGTGGCGTCTACACTTTTATCTCTCAGCTGGAGACCGGCCGGGGCCGGATCCCGCCAGACAAGTTCCGGGTCTGGGCGGAGGCTTTGGGTATCGAAGCACGGGACTTCGTCAGGATGATTCTGCCCTATTACGATCCTGAGACAGCAGCGATTTTATTCGATCCTGAGGCTCAGCCGGCCCAGGGCGCGGCGGTTGAAAAAGCGGCCGTGAAGCCGGGGCTTCGTCTCGTATCCCCCTGATTGCTGCCGGGCCGCTCGTCCGCTTCAGTCAGGGACTGGCTCGAGGCGCATCCGGGCATCACTGTCGTCAGCCGGGACGGGGCAGGCCCCTACGCCGAAGCCGCCCTCAGCGGCGCCCCCCGCTGCCATTCAGGTCGCCGACCGCTGGCACCCTTCTGGTCAACGTCTCCGAAGCCCTCCGTTCCGTCGTTGTGCGCCACCAGACACAGATCCAGCAGGCGGCCGGACTTCGCGGTCTTCTTCCGGTAGCATACCAGCCGTGCCCGCTCCCACGCCATCTCTCTCGCAAGCGAGCGAGAACCGCCCTAGGCGCTTCGACGATGTCCTGCGTATCCATGCGGAGGGTCTGCCGATCCTGCAGATCACGCACCGGACCGGGCTGGCCCGCAACACGGTGCGCAGCTACCTGCGGGCCGGCACGTTCGTCCCGTATCGCCGAGCGCTGGGACTGCTTCTGCTCGACCAGCATCGCAGCTTTGCCTAAGCCCGTTGGCAGGAGGGGCTCCGCAGCGGTGCCGCCTTGCACCGGGAACTGCGGGCGCGGGGCTTCGGTGGTGGTGTCGATATCGTTCGACGTTGGATCGCTTAATGTCGAGAGACCGCACCGGATCGCTTTCGATGGCGGCACGGTCGTGCCGGCTTCGACCTCCTGCAGCAGCGGGGGCTTCATGTTGCATGATCAACAGCCAGGAGCCGGTGCAACTCTACCCATCAGCCCCCAATCGCCCGTCAGCACCGGAAGTGCGGATGAACCAATATTCAACGCTGTTTGACAACCGCAGAGCCGGAAACTGGCCAAGAAGGCTTCCCCATCCAACCCTGAGGCTGGGTTCATTGACCACGCCCTGGATTAAGCTTGGGGTCCAGCACTTAGGTTGGATCAGCTAATGCTGCAGGCTTGACCGAGACTTGCTACAGGTCGAGGTTGGGGTTCCTCGTTAATAGCATAATCCTTGGTACCAAATTGCCCCTCATATCTGAGGCGCGGGTGATGCTCACTGCATCTTGGGCTTGTCGTTTGAACCTTCATCCGCCTGCTCAAGCGGGGTGACTGCCCGTACCTGTGTCAACAGGGTGATCGAGCTCTGCGCTGCGAGATCTGCAGACATGACGAAGGTGAGCTTGGCGCCTCCGATCAAGGTCAGGACCAAAGTGGGCAGGTTGGTCGCCGCGTCGACCTGCCCCTCGACCGAGGCCACCGGCAATTGGCCGGAAGAGATCGGAGTGCCCTCCGGCAGGCTTTTGCCGATGCTGCAGATGAAGCTCGACATCAGAAGCGAGCCAGCGAGTTCAGATGCGCCGGCCGTGTCGATATCGACATTCGTCGTGTGACCACCGAGCGTGAAGTTCAAACGTGGGACGACGTTCTTGCTGATATCGACATAAATTCCAAGTTGATCGGTTGGATTAGCCATTGCTGGGTCCTTTTTCTGTCTGCGCGCCCTGAGCGGCGGCTGTCTAATCTTGGGATGGAATAGCGCTCAGCCCGAAGCGCTCGTTCCCGTTTCGGGGAGTACGCTTGTCTTGCCCTCTGGAGCCGCGCGTCAATGACATAATGGTGCTCACGGGAGGGATGATGGCACCGCTTGTGTGACCCGCCCCTCAGCCTTGCCGTGAAGGGTATAGTGAACCCAGGGCTCGAGCCCTCCGGCCATCACGTCAGGGTAGCGGGCGAGATAAGCGATCGCGTCGAAACCAGGCCCGGGCGACCGCCCCTCAAAACTGCCGTGCTCCAGGAAATGCGCGAGGGGATCCATCCCAGCGGAGGCCACGTCGAGGTTGCGAGCCCGGTACCAAGTCGCATCGAAGAGACGGGCGGCTAGAATGGCCTCGCGTCGCTTGCGCTGCCGGGCAGCGGCTGCGCGGCGTTCCCACCAGGTTTTCGGCTGAGGAGGTTTGGGCAGGGAAACGATCGGTCCTGATGCGGGCTCGGGAGCCCGTGACGCAGCGGACGGCGCCAGCGAACCGGACGGGCCCGTAAAATGGTCAGCCTCGCTTAGGATCGCGGCGGAGAGTGCGTCCCGTGCGGCGAAGAGAGTTCGGCGACGCGCCGCGGCCTGCGTGAACTGCTCGCGCAAGTCGCTCTCATCGAGGGAAGTCGAGGCGTGCGTCATCAAAGCTCCCGAAGGCGATCCGCGATCGCTGCGCCATAGGTGGCCCAGGTGTCGATCGCACGGGTGAGAACCTGACGGTTCAGGACGTCGCGCAGATCCGCATTCACAATCATCTGCTCGAGCGCGGCCGTCACCTCGGACACGCTTGCCATGTTGACGGTCAGGCAGCCCCCCGTCTCGGCGAGTTCCGCCATGACCCCGCCTTCATGACACAGACACGGGCGCCCCATCCACAGGCTCTCCATGATGGGCAAGCCGAAGCCTTCGGCGAGTGAGGGATACACCGTGAAGCTGGCGCGCGCGTAGAGGGCCGCGATCGCCTCGTCGGTCAGGATGCCGTGCCAGACCAGGCGATCGTCCGCCCGTTGGGCCAGACGCACCCAATCCGCCAGGCCCTCGGCTCCCCCATAGCTGTTGCCCACGAGGTTGAGCCTAACCGACAGGTCCGGCCGACGCCGGCGCAGGGTCTGGAATGCCTCAATGAGAAGCCGGTGGTTCTTACGCGGCTCGATCGTCGAGACACAAAGGATCTCGACCGTCTCCGAGGGCTCAGGCGCCGTTCGCACGCGAGGATGGTCACCGAACTGGGCGGGCAGCCAGATGGTTTCACGCCGCTCCGGGAGGACTTCGCCCGCCTCGCGATGCCAGCGCTCGCATTCGCTGAGGCTGAAGCCTGAGATCGCGTAGAGGGCATCGGCCGCGCGCAGTGCCGCAAGATAAGCCGGAAATGCCGCGGCGACGGCCCCGTCGACGTAACGGGCCTCGTAGACCGGCAACATGTCGTAGAACAGAAACGCCGCCCGGTAGCCTTGCGCGCGCGCCCAGGCCACGCGCGCTGGGCCCGTTCCATCGAGGATGACCTCCGACAGGAACAGGATGGGATCGCGCGTGCTGTGAGGATCGCCCGCACCAGTCAGCCGTGACAGCGGTGCGGGATCGCCGAACGTGTCGGCGGTCAGCCCAATCCAGTCACGAGGCCCGGCATTGCTCGACAGGAACGGATAATTGTACCCCGACAGACGCTCGTAACGGCTCTCCTGTTCGTTCCAGCGTACGAACAGAAGGTCGAACTCCACGTATTCCGCAAGCTGAGCCGCGAGCCGACGCGTCACCCGGATCACGCCGGAATTGGCCGGATCGCGGGCCGAGTTCGAGACGTCCATTAGGACGAGGCGGCGGCCGACTTCCCGTTCGGGCTGCTGGTGAGCATGCAGCGGCTTCAGGATGGCGTGGGTCCACTGCGCGAGCGTTGCGGCCCAGGTGAACCGTTCGCGAAACTGCGCGAAGCGTTGCAACGCGGTGACCGTCTCGGGGACGCCGTCGGTGAGAAGCGAGACGGCTTTGCGCACCATCTCGGCCTGGGACTGGCACAGGAACCACGGGTCGGCGATCACCTCGGGGTGAGCACCAATGGAGAAGGCCAAGACAGGCCGGTCCAGCCACTGCATCTCAGCGATGGGAAGGTTGAATCCTTCCCACAGTGAGGGACTCAGGCCCAGCGCGCACCGTTCCATCACGGCCTGCAAGCCCGGGTCGCTTATGGTCGGAAGTAAGGTGACGACGTCGCTGAGATCGTTCGGCACGGGGAAGGTGTCGGGCCCGACCAGCAGCAGGAGGTGCGCGTCGAGGCCCGCGGCCCGCACGTCGCGCAGCACCTCAAAAGTTGCCGGTGCGTTCTTGTAGCCCGTGGGCTCCGCACGGCCCAGCGCCAGGATCAGCTGGGTTCCCGCGGCCGAGTGCGCGTCGAGCTTGGCCAAGAGCTTGGCCTCGCTCTCAGCCTGTTGGCTGTCCCTCGCTTCAGCCGGGGACCGGGCCATGTGATCGCCCCCGAGGAGGACGGTCCGCACGCCGTGTCCACCGCCCCGATCGGGCTCCGTCTGGCTTTCGCGAATGAAGCGGCTGATCGGCAGGATGGTGTTGATCGCCGGGAGTGTGCCCTGGCGCAGTCGCCGCAATTCCTGCTGCACCGGCAGGGCCTCGTCCGGGATACCATCGTGGGGCACCGCGCCTGCATCGATGAAGTGGCTGGCGACCCCGGCGGCGCTCGCCCGCGCGGCGATTCCAAAGAACGGCCACCCGCCTGTGACGATCGTGTCGACGGGCGCCTCGATCCAGGCCGCGAGGAGTTGCTGCGCGACATGGGCATCAGCACCGGCAACATCGAGTCCTTCGGGAAGCGGGATCTCGAGGATGTTATCACTGATCCGCTCAAGCACCGCCCGGTCGCAGCGGCAGCACGCAAAGGATACCTCGACGCCATTTGCCACGAGGTGCTCGGCCAAGAGCACGAGGATGCGGTCCACGCCAAAACGCGCGAGGAATCGCTCGTTGGCAATGAGAACGCGGGGCTTTGCAATCAGACGAGCATTCGGGCTCACGTAAGTGCTCGCACCGGCAGATGGAAACTGGCGCGGGGGGCGATCGCATTCAGAAAACGAGCCGTGCTCGTTCCGGCACACGACAGGCCCGGTTGATTTCCAGGCATGTCCTGCAGAGCGGCAATCTGGCCGACGGCTTCGAGAAGCGAGGCATAGACACCGACCACACTCCCGGCTTTGGTCGCGTCTGCGAGAGGTGAGTCTTGTGGGGCAAGGACCGGGATTCCCGCGCGTAAAGCTCGCGTCACAAGCGGCAATTCTGCCGTGCCCGTCTCTCCCCATAGCCACAGAAGCTGAGCCTGACGCCAAACCGACGAACCCGCCCAGGCGTGCCAGACAAAACGCACGCGTCTATCCATGTCCTCCGCCAAGTGGAACCGACCCAACATCATCTGGAGCTTGCGCGAAAAAGCCGGGGATGGTGCCCGCCCCGCGCACACGACCACGATGTCGTCCGCTTCGGGTGCTGCGGCAGGAAGCGTCTCGTAGAGGGTCTTGAGGCGGTCCAGCGTATGGGCTTCGTCGAAACGGACGCGGCGCTGCGCGTTGTGGGTCCCGAAGCGTTGGACGAGGTCCGGATATTGGATGAACCGGCGCATCGCGTCAGCAAGATCCGTAGTATTGCCGGGCTCGACCAGAAAGCCCGACTGGTCCTCATCGACGAGTTCGCGATTGCCGCCGATCCGGGTGGCGATCTGAGCGGTTCCCGAGGCGATCGCCTCAAGGAGGGTGACTGGCTCGTTCTCCGGCCAATGCGAGGCCAGCACGACGACGTGGGTACGGGCAAGGCAGGCAAGCGCCTCAGCATGCGGCAGCCGGCCGGCAAACTGCACACCCGTTCCAAACCGGCCCGCGGCGATGTCTTGTGTCAGACCGTCCCCGAGATGGCCGTGCCCGGCGATCGTCAGTTGCCACAGCCCATCTAGGGCGGGATCCTGGGCCAGCGCCTCGGCCGCGTTCAGCAGCGTCGCAATGCCCTTGTGCTCGCCGAGATAGCTGAAACAGGTGAACCGGATCGGCGGGATCGCGGGCTTCGTCTCGACAGCGATCGATGTGGTCGGGATGCCATTCGAAAGATGCTGCACCGGCCGGGATACGACCTGCGTGCTCGCGAAGGCCTCAGCAAGGTAGGCGCTCGGGCTTAGCAGCTGATCGGCTTGAGACAGGCACCAGGCCACGTAATCGCGCCGCATGCGGATCGGCAGGATCTCGCCCTCGGCTGCACCCATCGCGGGTAAACAGACCGCGCAGTCTTCACTGTCGGTGCAGAGCCGGCCATCATTGCGCAACAGCGTATTCTTGAAGCAGAAGCCGCCATGGTCGTGAAGCGTGACGATGACTCGGGCGCCGAACGCCTTCGCGGCGGGGATCAGGTTATAGCCAAGACCCGCAACGTTGTGGAAGTGTACGAGATCAGCTTGATGCGTGGCGAGCACCGAGAGGAAGCGCCTCTCCTCCTCGGGTCGGTAAAAATTCTCAGAGGGGTGGAGCGAGGTCAAAGCCAAGCGATAGATCGGGAAGTCATTCCCCGATTCCAGCGTTAGGGATCCGGGCTCCCGTTCCCCCTCGGCATAACCGCCCGCGAACACCGCAACCGTATGCCCCTCAGCGGCCAACGCAGTGGCCTGGCGATGGGCCACGATCTCGGCACCACCCATGACAACGGGTGGAAACAGGTTGCTGACGACAACGATCCGGCTCACCGAGCATCCTCACACACTGACTGGAGGCTCCTTAAAGGATGGGTGGCTTAGCGCAAAATAGTGAGGTCCGGTCCACAATGGTGAAGGCAGCGGATAGAGGTTCTCGCGCTCTGGCGTATCTCGGCCGCGCCGGTACGTGGGGTTGGGTCGAGGTAGGCCAGCCCGAGGCCGCCCCAGATCTCGCCGGACGTTTCGGTCACGGCATGCTCGATGATCTGGCCTGGGATGAAGTCGCAGTCGACGAAGTGCAGGTGGGGATTGGCGGACCAGTCGACGGCAAGGATCCCCCGTCGCGTGTCCGGGTTGCCGGAATCATGCATGAGGATCACAAGTGGCTCGGTCGGCTGGTAGGCGAGAACCAATTCGAGGTCGCGCTTGACGCCAGAGGTCGAGTGATCTGCGTCGATCAGAACAAAGTTGAGGGGGATGCCGCGCGCCTGGAAATCCGCGAGCGCCTCTGGAATCAAGGTCTGGGACGGTCCTATCCGCAGATCGACATTGTGGGGGATCGGGAACCGGCCGCGAACCTCCGGGTCGATATCGATTGCAATGATCTGACCGGCATATTGATGGGTAAGGCTGAGACTGCCCCCGTGATAGACGCCCACCTCGAGCGCGCCCTTCGGACGGACCCGCGACAGGACCCCTGTCAGCCCGATGCGCTCCCATTGCATCATTTGCCAATGGTCACCGAGCACGCCCGGAAACATGAGATCATCGAACATTGCGAACCTCTGGCAAAAACGCCCCTGTGACCCGGCCGTCCCTTCTCGCGCGACAGCGGCATTCCTCACGGACTGGCACGAGGCGCCTTCCCGTTCGCCGCAGAGGTCTATAAGCCACTTCGCTTCTGGAACATGAGACGCGGCGCCTCTCTAACAGGGCTCCGCTGTTGAGGCGAGACCAAACGTGGCAACTCGAGTTCGACGATACCGCCGCGCCTCCGGCGAGGTGATCCTAAGGAAGGACCGTGCTCCGATCTCGGTCCCAAGTTGGACCGCGCGTCGGGTTCTGCCTGCGATGGTCACCTACGCCCAGAACTTCGAAGACGTGTTGCTCCGCCGCGCCCTCCCCGAGATCACGCGCGGCTTCTATATCGATATCGGGGCCTTTCATCCCGTGATCGACAACGTCAGCTACTGGTTTTACTCGCAAGGTTGGACCGGGATTAACGTCGAGCCCAACCCGCGGTTTCAGGCGCTGCTGCGTCAGCAGCGCCCGCACGACGTGAACCTCCAAGCCGCCGTCGGCGGGCAATCCGGCACCTTGCGGCTGCATCTCTTCGACGGACTCTCGACGACCGTCGGTGACATCGCAGAGCAGCACACGGCAAGTGGGCAGCAGGCCGAGGGAATGATCGACGTCGACGCCTTGAGCCTCCATGACTTGTTCGAGCAGCATACGGATGGGCGCACGATCGATTTTCTAAAAATCGACGTCGAGGGCGCGGAAGGTCCGATCCTTGAGGCCTACCCGTTCACGACAGTGCGTCCCCGCATCCTGGTGATTGAAGCGACTGAGCCCGACAGCATCACGCTATCGTCCAATGCGTGGGAAGACGGCCTTTTGGGGAAGGGCTATCAGTTCTGCTACTTCGATGGGCTCAATCGCTATTACGTTCGCGACGAAGATGCGTGGCGCAAGGGACTGTTTGATGCCCCACCAAATGTCTTCGATCACTTCCTGATCCCTCACACGGATCGCCGCGTCGACTACGTCGCATCGGCTCGCGCAACGCTGGATCAGATTCCCGAGGGCGGGATTCGAGGATTGGTGGCAGAACGGGACCGTCTGCGTGTCGAAAGGGATGCCTGGGCGAGGGAATGCGCGTTACGCGTCGATGAACGTGACCGGCTCGCGCAACAATTGACAGCCGAGCGAGACCTTTTCGCCTTGGAGTTGGCCGGGCTCATGCAAGAGCAGGCGACCCTGATGCAGGCAGAAACAGCCGAGTCCGCGGCCTTGCGCATCGCGGAACGGGACCTGTTCGCCCTGGAGTTGGCCGGGCTCATGCAAGAGCAGGCGACCCTGATGCAGGCAGAAACAGCCGAGTCCGCGGCTTTGCGCATCGCGGAGCGGGACCTGTTCGCCCTGGAGTTAGCCGGGCTCACGCAAGAGCAGACGACCCTAATTCAAGCAAAAGAGGCCGCACTCTCTGCCCAGACAAACCTCGCCGAGCAGCGCGGCGCTCGGATCGCCACTTTGGAGGCTGAAGAACGCCGGCTGGCTGCAGCACGCGATATTTCGCTCGTCAAAGCCGCGCGACTGCAGATCAAGGTTGATGCCCTTACGATCTCGGCAACGTAGCTCCAGGACGGCAGGGGGCTGCGGACGCACCCCTCATGAGGCGCCTAAGCGAGCGGTCGCATCCAGAGATGTGAGCAGCCGATCCCTGTCGGCACGAGCCACTTCCGAGAAATCATACGCGGGGTCAGCTGATAAACGCTCCGTCGACATCTCGTTGAGGACCGCGCGCGCCCTGGCCTCCTCACCATGATCGATCAGCAGCTGGGCATGGGTCACCTTCAGCGCTTCCCGCAAGGAGAGCCGCCCCCGGGCTATCGCGGACAGCAGCAGCCGCTCCTTCTCGGCAAGCGGCATCGCTTGTAAATCGACCCGCGCTTCTTCGTGGGAGATCGGCGCCTTGCACAGATAGAATGCCGACGATCCATAGATCGTATCAATATAATCAAATTTTTCAGCAAAGTATTCCATCGTTATGGTAATCCAATACTCGATGGAGTGTACTTGGTCCTGCTGAATGACAACACTCTTTCCCGGAATAAGATTGGGGAACAGTTTTCGGACAATCCAGGCGTTAAGATCCCATGATTTAGCGGCGTCGACCATCAAAATCTCGATCGGCTTTGCGCCCCAGCTCATCCGCAAGAGATCGCCTGGACAGGGAACCAGCATATCGAGGCGGTCGCGGTTGATCTTGAGAAAGTCGGAAAACCAACTGCCAGCGTGAACTGTCGATGACGCTTGAGACCACCAATCGTAATCCTCGGCGAGAAACAGATCATAGGCATATATCCGCTGCGCTTTTTCGGCCGGCGACACATGCGTGTTTTGAGCAACGGCCTCCGCCATCGTGCGTGTCGTCAGACCATAGAGGCAGCCAAGATCGACGATCTCTCCTTCCCCGGTCCAGTAATCCCGCGCCAGGGCATAAAGGAGCGCCAGTTCCAAACTCGACAACATACTCTTGACGGTGAGCTCACCGTCTGCCGTTGGCACGGAGTAGGTCTGATGGGCCGTTTCAACGAATGGAACGTCACTCAGGGGATTCCAGAAAGGAACGTAACGCCTCCAGAACTGTGAGTCGGTCAGATCAATCGCCATGTTGCCTTTCAGCCGTCCCGTGGCTGGACGAGCTCTCATTGGGGGCGTCGTCGCCTCCCTGTAGCAGACGGGCGTACGTGTCTACCACTGGCCGGCGCGATGATCCGAATGACGGGTCCATGCAGTTCGGGCCGACCGCACTCACGTCCTTCTGCTTTGCCCCTGATTAAGGTTGGCCCCGAGCAGGCCTCTCATGGGAGATCCTCGTCGGCTTTAACAAGGCGCGCCAGGGTGCAGATGTGGCGGACGCGACGCATGAGGTGCTGGTCCACCGTATGGACCGACGTGGCAGGGTCCGCGGCCGAGCTCATCTCAACCCATTGGACCGGGATGAGGTGCGTCGAGAAGGCCGACGATCTGAACGATTGATCCGCCACCGATGTCCCAAGACACGGGGTGGATACTGGCGTTGTCCACCAGCGTAGGGTCGTAAAGCTGCAACATGTTGTCGACAATCTTCATCTGCAGGTTGGGTGTATGCGCAATGAAGCTATCAATGATTTTCAACTGGTCGTCATCGAGGATGCCGGTCTTTCCTGACAGGCTCAGCGAAATCGTCTGCGACGCGGTATTCGCATTACTGAACAGCACCGTGGCTGACTGTAGCGCCGTTGTGTGATCGACGATCACAGTCGAGTCCGTCTTACCTGGCAGAACAGATGTAACCATGGACACACCAAGCGCCGTGACCGGTGTTGCCTCCGTCGGGTTGAGGGAATTCGGCGCTGGTACAGTTCCACCGCCTGTGCCGACCGGCGGCAAGCCCATGGCGTCTGTGCTCGCCGCGACAAGCGTTTTGTTCACCGATGTTTCGGAGGATGTGAGCCCCTCCGTCGGAAACACTCCTTTCGAGATGAGCTGAGCTGCCGGATCTGTCGTGCTGTGGTTCCCGGTATGAGCAAGGGAAACCTCAGCATTGCCAGGGGCATCCGCCTGGGCTGCAGCCGTTTTGTTCGTCAAACTCGTGGCAGGGAGGCTTTGGGCCGCACCTGCCGATCCCACGGACACATTCGGCTTTGTTGGTTCGGCGACCTGCATCGAGGCTGGTTCGGTCGTCAGGCTGGTTGTGAGGGCGCCGACGGCCGGGCCTGTCAGATCAACCTTGTCGAGGACGAGGTCATGAGTTGTCGATCCACCCTTGACAAGATCTGCCGAATGATCGCCGGCGTTCTGGCTTATGAGGGAATGCAGAAATTTTGAAATATTCTGGCTCGTCAAGCTCGCATCATCGCGGAAGATCTCAGACAGTTTCTTTCCCGCCAGAAAGTCCGATCCCGGTGAGACAAAGCTGAGTTTGCTCGACGTTGCATCCACGAGGAGAACGGACGTCGTGGCAGAGGAAGCTGTCGACTTCGTGCTCACATCGACATGAGTCGGTGTGGTCTGCATTTCTGTAGCCGATGCCGCTGCCGGAGCGATCACGGCAGCACTGGAATTCGTTGTGGCACGAGCGACACTTGGTAGGCCGCCACTTGAGCTGGCGGCATGACTTTGCGTCAGCCCTTCACTGCTCGCTAATGGCGTCCCAGCACCCTCCAGGCTTGAGCCGGCTGTCGGGGTGCCCGCTGGCGTGGATGCGTTCGCGCTTGGCAGCTCACTGGGCTTAGCGCTCGGAACATCGGGCCCACGGGACGGGACGGATTGAGCATGACCGGAGCTTGGCGCAAGCATGATATGCGCCATCTGCCCCCCCCCAGCGGCCAGCAGATCTCGTGGTAATGGACCGAAATTGGCCAAGTCGAGGGTGAAAGCGATGATGGTCCCATTCGGCGCGGTCAGCGAAATCCCGTTCCCCTGCTGCGAGGCGGGTAGAGCAGAAAACAGGCTTCCAGGCTCAGTTTGAGAACTCGCGGCGGCGTCCAACGCCACTTCGGATCTTGACTTGGCAGCTGCCTCTCGCGCTACGGTTTGCTGTTCTAACGTTGTCAGGCGGGCCCCCACCGCGTGCACGCTCGTCGAGCTGCTCAGCCCCCCATCCCAAAAACTCAGCCCACCCGAGCTCGGCAACGTCGTGGCAAGGCCATCATGGGTCAGCAACGACGCCATACACGCCACAACAAGGCTGACGGTCGTTGCGAGCTCGCGTGATTCGTTGGTTCGGCTCCGGGTTGTCGAATCGGTCTCTGACACATGTGTGCCCAGGTGGATAAAGGGGATGTCTGCGCTATCGGACGAGGCAGCAGCGTCTGACGCTCCATGAGGCATGCCAATGCCGTCTTGCATTTCGCCGGCGACTGCTTCGCCCATCGAGGAGAATAAACACGTTGTTGCCACGATCGCGGCCAGGAGCGCCGCGGGGTGCATCAGAACCTGCGCGCCCTGCTTCGCTCCGCCCGATCCTGCTGCGTTTCGGTAAATCGGCAGGACGCTCGGGTTCTGTGCCACGAGCTCGGCCAAAAGCGCCCGAAAGTCTGGTCCGACCAGAGGCTCGCCCAGCATGTCGCTGACAATGACGTAGGCACCATCGACGCGCGCAAAGTGCAGGAAGACGTCCCCTTCCTCCCGGCAAAACACGAGCCAAGGGTCGCCCTCATCGCTCAGCCCGCGCTCGATTGCCAGTCGCAGCCCAGCCTGCAGTGAGGCCGCCTCGACGCGATAAAACTCAGCCAGTTCCTGCTGAGACCAATCCCCACTCGTCGAGGGAGCGGGGCGAAAAAACGAGAGGACCGTGGCGCTCACATTCCGCTTCCCACCTGGCCGCACGCGACGGAACTGACCCTCATCACTGTCCGATCCTCAGGCAAGGCCCGTTACCAAGCAATCATTTCACCATCCTGGCGACCTAGAGAACCGGCGTCGGCGGACACCTTTTCTACACCGCAACTGATGGGTCAAGCGGGAGGAGCCACACGTATGGGCCAAAGCTGATTTCAGTTTTTGACCCGGCGCTTCCTGATAAGGTAGGCCTCGTAATATACTGCGGCGAAGAACATGATTTGGTCAAGGCGGATCGGGTCGGTGCGCCGACGCCACGTCATGCTGTGCCTTTCATGCTGCTGCGCCGGGCTAGCGTAGCCGAGCTAGACGCCCCGTCCGCCGGAGTATAGTCCGCACTGCATCTCCCAGAAGTGATACAGGGGCGCCCTGAGTTACCAGCCTCTTTTTCTGCCTCCGGCATCAGCGGTGCGATCACCGCCCATTCCGCATTCGTCAGATTGGTTTCGTATCGCAGGTTCGCACGGTTATGCTGCCTACGGGCGGTCGGGGTCCACATGGCACAATCCAGATCAGGCTTCAGCACCGTTCTGGAATCACCGCCATCCCGACCACTCAACCCCCGCCGAGCATTATCGGACGGGCTCTCACAGTCGTAGCTGTCGCCGACGCTGCCGACGGATGGCTCGGCACCGGCCTCGGCGAGCCGCTCGGTGTAGCGCAGAACAAGGTATTGCGAGCCGCCGTCCTAGGGTGCACGAGCCCACCACCCTGGAGGGGACGGCGCTCGTGCAGGGCCTGTTCCAAAGTGTTGAGCACGAAGGCGGCATGGGCGGTTCGGGAGACCCGCCAGCCGACGATCCGGCGGGCGAAGACGTCGATCACGAAAGCCATATCGACGAAGCCGGACCAGATCGCGACGTAGGTGACATCGCTGACCCACAAAGCGTTCGGGCGCGGTGCCTTGAACTGTCGGGTTGACCCGGTCGAGCGGGCGCAAAGCAGCTGGATCGGAGATCGTCGTCTGGACCGTCTTGCCCCGCACGACGCCCTTCAATCCCATTGCCCGCATCAGCCGCGCGAGGGTGCACCGAGCCACCATGATCCCGTCCCGGCCGAGCTGCCGTCAGACCTTGCGCGCACTGTCGACGTGGAAGCTCGCCTCGGATACGCGCTGGACCTCGACCATCAGCGCCGCGTCGCTCCTGGCTCGTGCCGGTAGCTTCCCAGGATCGGCACGCCGCGTGGCATGGGCATGGTACGTCGACGGGGCGATCGGCAGCACCTTGCAGATCGGCCCCATCCTGAGCCTGTCGAAGGACGATTTCGCATGCATCGTGATGCTCGTCGATGAACGCCTTCATCGTTTGAAAGGGTGGTCGAGCTCCGCCATCGCAAGATACGCGCTGGCCTTCTAGAGGATCTCGTTGGCCTGACGCATCTCGCGGTCCTCCTGCTCCAGCGCCTTGACCCACTCGCGCTTGTCCGTGCTCGGGCCGCCCCTTTGTCTTGTATCCCGTTCGGACTGCTGGATTCATTTCCGAAGCGTCTCGCCCGAGCAGCCGATCTTAGCCGCGATCGACATGATCGCTGTCCATTGTGAGGGGTGTTCGCTTTGGCACTCCAGGACCATCCGCACTGCGCGCGCACGGACCTCAGGGGAATACGGTGGGGTTCGCTTCGTCATGGCTCCATCCTCTCAAGAGTTGGAGCCTGCGGAAAACCCGGTGCGGTTCACAACTTCCCGGCGTGCCCAAGTGGGTCGTCCGGGACCGCGGCTACGCCAGATACGCCTTCCGCGAGCACATCTGGGACATGGGCGCACGGCCTGCGATCCCGCCTCAGCGCCACGAGGCGCCCTTCGCCTGCCCAGACTGGATCTCCAGCACCCCCAACCAAGTCGAGCGCCTCTGGCCCAGGCTCAAGGAATGGAGCGCCATCGCCATTCTTTACGAGAAGACCGCCGTCAGCTTCATGGGCGTCCTCTCCCTCGCGACCGCCCTCGATTGGCTCAAGCGATGACACGCCCTGATAGGCGCCGCTATGCGCCGCGGATCCTTGTAGACTCCGGCTTCCTCGTAAAGGAGCTCCCCGCTATATAAGCTCCCTGCCTACCGATCTGGATTGCGGCATGCAACTGAGCGATGATGCGGGAACGAATGGCGGCGATCGGCGCAGTATGAACCTCGGCCTTCTCTTCTTCACGCTGTTCGGGCTGATCATACCCGTGGTCGGGATCGTTTGGATCTTGCGCTCGAAGGACCGCTGAGAGGATTGTCGCAAACTCGGCGTCGGGCTACAGAAGAGTGCCTATCGTCGCACTTCATGTTTTGTTCGCGACGGGCAGTCCAAAGCAGTAGGCGGGCAGGTGGTTCTGCTCGCGCACCGTCCACGCGCCGGCAAAGGCGAAGCCCTTGCGCAGCCAGAGCATGGCCTCGCAGCCTTGGATCGTACGCCGCGCCATGTTGAACGTGTGGAAACCGCCCACCCGCGGTGGCCTGCCCCCATTTGGTGGCCCATGCTCGAAGTTAGTGCATCGTCGGTCGTGTGACGATGGCAGGACGAGCGGATGGCACTGAGCCGCTCGGTTCTGTTGGCCAAATGACGACCTCTGGCGCAGGTGGCTGGTAGCCGAGCGAGGAGTGCGGCCGGAGGGTGTTGTCGTGCCTACGCCATTGCTCGATCACGACGCTGGCTTCCTTGAGAGTGTAGAACACCTCGCCGTTGAGGAGTTCGTCGCGCAGCTTCGCGTTGAAGCTCTCGTAAGTCATCGTTCTTCCACGGATTGCCCGGCTCGATGTAGGCGGTCTCTGAGCCAACCGCTGCGATCCAGTCACGGACAGATCGAGCGATGAACTCCGGTCCATTGTCCGAGCGGCCATGGCTTGGCGCACTGCGCAGGCTGAACAGGTCTGAGAGCACGTCGATCACGTCGAGGGCCTTCCGCTTGCGAGCAATCCGGATGGCCAGGCACTCGCGGGTGAACGCGTCGATGACGTTCAGCATCCAATACTTGCGTCCGTTGTGCGTGCGATGCTCGACGAAGTCGTAGGACCAGACATGGTCGGGCCGCTCCAGCCGTAGTTGCAGGCACGATCCATCGTTGAGCCAGAGGAGCGTGTGGATCGGCGTTGAAGCGTACCCCTTTCGCAAGCAGGCTTAAGTCATTGAGATGACCCCTAAATTGGATGAGGAGGTGGGGTCACGATCAGCGCCCATTATGACTTCACCTCTATCTCAGTTTTTGCAGTCTGAACAAAGAGATCGTTACGTTTATTCCGAGGTCATGCTTCAACGCCAATCCACACAAGTTTGCGAGCGAGGCGCCGGGTCGAGGCCCGGGCCGGGTCGTAGGGCAGGTCGATCGTCATGTGATCGTAGACCGAGAGCTTCTCGGGTACGATGAACTGCACGTAACGGATGCCGAGGCCGGCGGCGCGGGCGGCGCGTGCCACGATCAGCCGTGTCCAGGCCCGCAGGGTCCACCAGTGCCGCCGCCCTCGCCTACCTCCGACCCTCCGACGTGATGTTGGTATGAAACTTAGACCGCCTTGGCCGCTCCCCAGTTGCAAGCCGTACCCCACTTACCGCCCCATGGCGGCTTCCGGAACCCGCCGGGGGGCGGTTGCCGCCTGACGGTGTGTCGGTCGCTGTCGCGCTATACGGAGGCCTACGGCCCCTCCCCTGGGGAAGGCCAGCCAGATGGACCGGCCTTAAGACACGCTGCGCTCTCCGGCCTTGACCCCCTCCCGTCCACCCGGCGGTTTGGCTGCCAGCGGGGCAAAGCCCCAGACTGCTGCATCAGCAGCCCTATCGGAATTACGGTTTTACGACAATGTGTATTTGTGGCTCAGGAGGTCGTAAATATACAAATACGACTTTACGTTTTCTTGACGGTTCTATCAGGCATCACTGGTTTTCATGGTCATAAGGGATCGGGACGAGGTGCAACCGGTCTCATCCCCGGTTTGAGCCGGTGCAGAACCAAGCCCTCCGGGTACGGTCGCCGACTGTCCAAGTGACCCTTCATGCATGGCATCCCCTATCGTCGATAAACTGACCCCTGAGCGCACTGCTGCGAGAGCGGCGCTATCGTCCAGAATGTCTGAATTCCAGAAATACGATTATGCGTTTTTGCAGTGATGCAGAAATGTGGCCTTCGTGCCACGTTCATCGTAATCCGGGTAAAAGTTGTTAACCAGCCGTTGTCACCGTCGTGCTTGTGTGAAATCGTGGACCTACAGAACCGGTTTTGCAGAAAATCGTAAATCTAAAGAAGCGTAAATTTAGAAAGGCGGCTCTATGATCATCGGGGTTCTCAACCAGAAAGGCGGGGTCGGCAAGACAACCGTGGCGACCAACCTCGCTGCCGTCTGCGCCAAGGTCGGCAACCGCGTGCTGCTTGTCGATGCCGATCCGCAGGGCAGCTCGATGGCCTGGTCATCCGCCCGGGAAGGCGAGCCGCTGTTCCCGGTGATTAGCATGGCGAAACCGACCCTGCACAAGGATCTGCCCGATCTGGCGTCGGACTATGATGTGGTGATCATCGACGGTGCGCCGCGAGTCAACGACCTCGGCCGCGCGGCCATCCTAGCCAGCGATATCGTGCTGATCCCGGTCCAGCCCTCGCCGTATGACGTGTGGGCCTCGGCTGACACCGTGCAACTGATCAAGGAGGCCCAGCAATACAAAGAAAATCTGAAAGCCGTTTTTGTGATTAATCGTAGAATCGTAAATACGGCAATCGGACGGGATGTGGTTAGTGCGTTGCAACAGTTCGGCTTTCCGGTCCTGACCGCAGGCTTCAGTCAGCGCGTGATCTACGCTGAAAGCGCGATGCAGGGCTTGTCCGTGATCGAAGCCGATCCCAAAAGCGAAGCCGCCATGGAGGTTGCGCAGCTGGCGGCCGAACTCATTCAGACCAAGCCAAAAACCAAAAAAGAAAGGAAGGCCGCATGACCAAGGCGGGAAAATCGGTGTCGTTCAAGGTACCCACATCCAAGCTCGCTACTGGCGCCGATGCCTGGATCGCCAATCGAGGCGCTGAGCCGGCGAGCGATCGAGAGGGGGGCAACGTGACGGCGTTGAAAGCCGTCGAGGCCGCGCCGCTACCGGCTCCAGCGCCTGCTGCTGCGCCCAAGGAGAAGATGTCCCGCTTCACGATCGACGTGCCGGAAAGCTTGCACCGTCGGGTCAAGATGCAGTGTGCCGGTCGCGGTACCAAAATGGCCGACATGATGCGCGAGCTGCTGGAGCGCGAATTTCCTGAAGCGTAATTCAGCAAAAACAGAAATGCAATTTTACGATTTTACGGAATACTGCCTTTGAGCACCCCCGTTCGCCTTGATCTGATGTCCCTGGAGGCCTTCAGTATTCTGGGGTTGCACGAGAAAAACGCCTACCTGCAGGACTTGGCCGACACGTTCTGCACGCGGACTAGCCGCCCGACAGTTGAGTTGACCAAGGAAGCCCTGAGCCGCCTCCGGCGCTTTTACAGCCGTCGCAGCCTGGCTGATCTCAAGGTCGCGCCCGAGCCGGTCACTGATCTGGATATTGCCCTCAAGGCTCTCGGAGAGGCGGTGAAGCTGAACGAGCGTCAGCCCGACATCGTCGGCGCGCTGACTGCCGAGCTGCCGGCGCCGGTGTTGCGCGCGGCCCCTGAGGACGACTCGCAGATGTCGTTCTTTGTGCCAAGCATCTACGACGCCCCGCTGAAAGACGACGTCAATCTGATGGATGTCGCGCCGTTTTCCCTCGGCAAGGCCAAGCGGGGAGGGGAGATCCGCTACGAACTCAAGGACTGCATCATTACGATCGATGGCAGCGCCTCGGCCGGCCTCGCCACGGTGTTCGACTACGACATCTTCCTGCACATGGTGACCAGCCTGGCCGAGGAAGCCCGACGCTACCGCCTGGAACAGGAGAAGGGGCTGCGCACCGATGTGCCGGCGCGCGTGTATCGCCCCAGCACCTCGCACATACTGAAATTCTGCCGGCGCAGCTCCGGTGGCAAGCAGTACAAGGACCTGGAAGCAGCGCTGGACCGCCTGCAGGGCACCCGTATCAAGATCGTCAACCTGACCGGCGGCAGCCGCCGCGAGGTCGTCACGATGCCACTGATCCAGACGTTCAAGGTGATCAGCAAGACGACCACTGGCAACATCGACATGGTGGAGATCGGCATCCCGGACTGGGTCTATAACGGTGTAGTGCGCGAGAAGGGCAACCCGCAGATCCTGACCCTGAACCCGGAGTATTTTCTGATCACACAGGGCATCGGCCGTTTCATCTACCGGCTGGCCCGCCGCGCTGCCGGCAAGAGCGGCGCCGCCCGCTACGGCCTGAAAGAGCTGCACAAGCGCAGCGGCTCCACCCAGGGCCTGCCACAGTTCAGTTTCCAGGTCCGACAGTTCGTCGCCAGCACGCGCATGTTCCCGTTCCCGGATTATGATCTGGAACTGGCACCGGGCCGCCGCGAAGAGGTGCTGGTTATGCGCGAGCGCAAACCGGAAGAGGCTGACGTCCCCTTGGGCAGCGGGGCTGGTAAGCCTGAGTTACCCCTGGCGTGAACTCGTTTTTGTCAGCCGTTTTTGTCAAAACCGTACTTCGCCAATGGGCCTGCCAAGGCACGATTTCTACGGCTACGTCTGTGGATAACTTTTGCCATGGCCGTACATCGCCAATCCAAAACCGTACATCACCAACAAAATCCCGTACATCGCCAATCCAAAACCGTACATCACCAATGACAAGCCGTACATCACCAATCCGAAGGCCGTACATCACCAATTTTTATGGCACCTAAGTCATTGATATAGAGCTAAAGTTTTTGTCAGCGTAGCATGCTGAAAAACCTTAAAACTTATTAAAACATAGAATACTATCTAAAACAGATACGCTTGTGGGTAACTGACCGCTTGCAGCCTTGCTTGATCCGACGCAGGCGATCTGATTCGTTTTTTGTCAAAACCAGCCCAGCATGACCGTGCTGAAGAAAGGCAACCCCTTTTCGCCTTTGGCGAAAACCCGCTGTACCACCCGGAATGGAAACTGCCTCCAGGGGTCAGCTCAATAATTGGTTCCGGCCGGAGGGCGGACAAGGTTGGCTTCCGAGAGTATGCGTAGTTTGGCTAGTTCTGGGGCGCTGGAAAGCGTTTTTGACGACAGAACCGACTGAGCGACGCAGTGGCCTGAAACCGGCGCTACAGCCTTCCTGAGAAGCCTTGTCCCCGCGCAAAGCGCGGTAGGTCTGATCAAGCGCAACACGACCGGGAAGAGCATACCGGAAGGGGAGGGGTATCCTTTGGGTGAAATTGCCGTGCCGCCCGCCGCACCTGTCAGAGGATCTCCGGCGCCGCATGTTACCGAATCGCGAAGAGATCGAGCTGCGGGGTCGGCAGCCGGACGATGCGCCGTGCGCGGGTTCGTCGAAGGGGCCTAATCTCCGGGAGATGCGCGTTGGCCTTGGCGTGCAGGACCGCTCCGACAATTCTGCATCCGTCTTCATGGTGGTAGACGTAAGCCCGACACGGGCCGGCCTGGAGCATCTCCTGGATCATGGGCTCGTCGTTCAGAAGCCGCTGAAGCGCATTCAGGAGGCAGGCCACACCGAGAGCGGCAACCCCGAAGGATGCGAATTCCCGCTGCCTGCCGGTCCAGATCTGGCGCTGGGCGCCTGCGCTGGTCCGAGACAGTGGGTTGTGATCCGTAAGGGTCGTGGCTGCGTCCAGGAGGAACGCGGCGATGGCATCGCGCTCCACGATGTGCAGCGCCATTGCGATCGAAGCGGCGAGCTGACGCTGTGTAACCGGCACCCTGTTCCCTCTCCGCACGCGCCGTTCGCAGCTGCATGCGTAGCCTCGACGCGATCCACGGCCAAGGTGCGATGGTCGGCCTGCTTTCCCTGCTAATGCGGGTCGGCTCGCGCTGTGAACTTTATGGAACCGGGATATCCAGATCGAAGCGGCGCGGGCAGCCTTGTCTCAACGAGGCCAGCAACAAAAATAATTTATACAGAAAATCCACCTATAAATCTGCGCTTTAACCATTAGGTCGCCGTCTGATATTGAAATTTACATTATATACTGAAATAAGTATAACTGTTTTCAGTAATTGCTTATCGATATATTAAAACTTAAAAATAATTTATATAATAAACTGTTTATATGCCTTATTATTTATTTAAATAAACAAAATTCTAAACCCTATGGCTTAGAATGAACGAACCATTTTTTGGCGGTCATCAATCAAAACTATATTCAAAAAGCTCATGCCGTAATTGAAAGTCATTCGGGTTGACGTCACCATCGTGCAAGCGTAAAAAAGCGTGGAAGGCAAGTCGCTCTTCTTTTTCGTAGAGAGTAAGCTCTGCCTTTGCCACTACTTAGACTTCAGTCTAAGTAAAAATTACAGAACTATCTATCGTATAGGAAATTACCATGTCTATCAACTTCAAGTTTTGTCGAACACTTCGCCCTATCCCTGGTACTAACCGTAAAGGATGGAAGGCAGATGGTTTCCGCAATTGACATCTGTATGTGCCCCAAGATGGCCTTACAACGAGCCAAAGGCTGCGATTGGCCCTGAATGCCATCGATGACTTGTTTGCGCATCATATGCCTGACGCGCGCTATACTTTGCATGCAAGTTTGAGGTGGACCGATACCCGTAAGATCTTAGCGGGAATCAGCAGATGTTATCCGTACATCAGCGTCTACTTCGAAAATTTGGAAGACCTGGTCCATCTAAGGCTCATGGACTCATTAATTTGGCCTGAGCCTTACAAGTAGTATCGAGTCTTATGGATCGCCTCTATTTCGATCCATAAAAGGTTTCAGTAAAAAATAAAATTAACAATTTGTATACAGGCTGTCAAACAAATACTTGAGCAGTAGAGATTATTTCTGCTGCTCAAGCGTAAAAATCATAGTCTAGTTATAAAAACCCACTACAAGCCCATCCATTGCATGTTTGGGGCGCCTGCGGCGGATGGTCGGACTTCGTGTAGTCATCGAGACGACATCTATTTTTCGGGACGTACGACACGACGGAGATCGATGACCTCGATGTAGGCGACCACGTCCGTCATAGATCCATGACGAATGGGCTCGTATCGCTGTTCATGTACCCAAAATCAGCCGCGAGTTGGCGATCGCGATGTGCCGGAGCCATGCGTAGGCATGTCGTGTCGCGAACGAAGAGGTTCGTGGATCGCGCTGGCCGCGCGCGGCAAGCGTGAGCCGCTCCATCATCATCGTCAGCCATCCCTCTGAGTTCGTAGCGCGATTGGCGCTTGAATAAGAGGTCGATCTCACTTGGGATGGTGTCCGTCATGACCGTCGCGTGGCGGCACGCCATACCGCGCACCACCCCACGAGCCTTGCTGGACGTCTTTCGCTCTTGCGCGTCTCGCCCCGCGTTGCGCGTCGATCCGCACAAGACCTCGTTCCGCCTCAGCGCGGCATTGCGTTGCTTTTTATATCGACTTCGTCTTTTCGATGAGTGTACCAGTTAATTCCGTCCAGTATTTCTCATATAAACATGCAGCAGACGCAATTTATCTGACAGATTGCAGTGAGAATATTTAAATGAACCCATTCCTTGTTCGCATCATCAACGGAGTTCCTGGATCGCGCAAATCGCTGAACCAACTCGACGCGATCGCTGCGCGTCCTCGTGATGTCGTCTGGGCGAGCGCGCGTCAGCAGCTTCTCGACGAGCACGCCGCATACTGCCGAGAGGTATCGTCACGACGGGACACCTCGCTCGCGGTCAAGGTGATCCATTCCGGGCAGTCGGTCCCGGGGACTGTCAAGCGTCGCGTCGAGACAACGTTGCAAGCGGGAAGCTCTAACCTGCCGCGCGTGGTGATGATCACCCACGAGGCTTTGATGGCGCTCGATCCTGCGGATCTCGCTGGTTGGGAAGTGGTGATCGATGAAGTCCCAGACGGCTGCATCGCCTCGGGAAGCGTCTCGGCCCAGGCGAGCTGGATCGGCCTGGATCAGCGGTACAGCCTTGAACCTGTGGGCATCGGTGGCTGGCATCAGGTGCGTCCACGCGGGGGCGTCGAGCCACTGCAGCGCAGCGCCATCGCGCAGGATGCTGCCAAGGATCTGGCAGCCCTGCACAAGTGCGTGCTCACGCCCGGACGCGCCGTCTACGTCGATCTGGCTGCCTGGCAGGACGCACAGGTCCTCGGGCGTAAGATCGCGTGGTGGTCGGTGTGGACGCCGCTGTCGCTCGTCGGCGCCGCTGGTGTCACCGTCATCGGGGCAGGGTTTTTCCGGAGCACGGCGTATCTCGTCGCAACAGCGCTCCATCGCGATGCCATCCGTTTCGATCGGATCGAGCCGGCTCATCCGATCCTGCGCAAACCGCAAACGTTCCGGATCCACTACTTCACCCGACATCGTGGATCGACGACGTGGTGGGCCACAGAGGAGGGAAGCCGGTGCTTGGTTCAGGTTTCGCGGTATTTTGAAAACAATAGATTTGCCGGGTTCTTCTCGTGCAACGCTGACATGCTTCCATACTTCCGCTATCGCTTCGAAGCTGAGTTCTGCACGCCCAAGCAGGCGGGAACGAACACGCTTATCAATCATACCTCTTGTGCCTACATTTATTCGAACAAGGCGCAAGAGGCAGACAAATCTATCTTGGAGATGTTTGATCTGGATGCTTCACAGATCCTTCAGGCACGCGAGTACGAAGATATCATCCAGTTTGCGCTGCGCGGCGCGCCGCGCAATCCAAACTACGAAGGCCCCTACGACGTCTACCTCTACAGCCAGGATCAGGCTGAGATGCTGATGCGCTACCTCAAGGAGCACGGCATTGCGACGGAGGTCGAACTCGTCCCGGTTCTGGAGGCCGGGATCATGGAGGTGCAGCGCCCTGCATCGGATCGCTCGCAGGAAGGTACGGTCGATCCGCTCGGGCACCAGGAGCGCATCGATCAGCGTCGGCGGGCTGACGCCCTACGCCAGAAGCGCAGACGCGCCGTGAAGGTCGCGCAGAAGAAGGCAGAGGGCACTCATCGGCGGGCCGGACGTCCGCGGAAGGCAGGATGATCAGCCGATCAGGCTGCCTCGTGGGTTTCGAGCGCCTCTTCCAACGCATCCAGTTCCATCGCCGCAAAATCGAAGGCATTCCATCGGAACACGCCGAGCAGGCTCGACAGCTCCCGGGTCCGCTCGGTGCAGATGCTGCCGGGTGATACCGCACCAAGGGCGTGCAAACGCCCCAGGATCGCCCGCAGGGCCTGCGGGGTGGGCGACCGGTTCTTGACGCCCTTGATCTCTCGAACCATCCACTGCCCGCTGCTCAAGGGGACGAGTTCAATCGCCAGGGGTGTCCGCGTGCCATCCTCTGCCCGATGCTCCGCCCGATAGATGTAGGACAATCCGAGCAGGACCTCACCGATCTTGGTGCGCGCACAGTTTCCCATTTCGGTGCCCAGCGCGATCAGGGCGGCAGCGCTGGTCAGCGGGGTGATGGTGGCGCTAGGCGGTAGCGGGGGAGGCGGAAACACGTCTGCCTGCTCAATGGCCTTGCGGGCAAAGTTTTCGAGCGCCGATCCCTTACCCAGGGAGGCCTGCAGCGCCTGAGTCAACGTTTGGTCGGTCGCGGTCGAAACGGCGGTGCGCAGCAGCCTGAGTAGGGCGTTGGCTTTGGCGGTGCGCTCGGCCGTGGCGATGTGCCGGAGGATCTCGGGATGGATCAGCACAGGGTCGAGGGTGTCGATCGCTACCAGGGTACCGGCACTGATGCGGCCGCAATAGCGCAACGCGGTAGCCTTCGCGCCCTGCGGTTCGCGTGTAAAAATCTGCCACAGCTGACGATAGGCCTCCGGATCGGTGAGGGAGTCCCGCCCAAGCTCGCTTTCGCGCCCCTCGCCGATGCGCAGCAGCGCCCTCAGATACCCGGCAGGGACGGCCCGACCCGGTACGGCAAACGTTGCACCGATCAGATCGCGGGCGGAGCGCGTCCGCAAAGCTTCGCCGATCCCGGCCGCACCGGGGGTTGCGATACCAAGCTGATCCAGGAAGCAGCTCGAGTCACTCAAATCGGCGCAGGCGAGCACGACGAAGGCAGCCTAACGCGACAGCAGCCCGGCTGTGGCGAGATCAGCCAGGCATCCCCGTGCGCCTTCGCGATCAAGGCGGGCCAAGGGCTTGAGCGGCCATCCAGTGATCGGGTGAGCGTCCCGCTGCAAGCACCGCTCATGCCGGCGCGGATCGGTCTGCGTTGCGTCGATAGGGTCCAATCCGGTCTCCGTAGCTGCCTCGGTCCTAAAGGCTGCCACCAATCCAAAATCCCGCAACTACTTTCTTCGTACAGATCATAAAGCGTATCGCTCGATCCGGTGAGATGCTTCTCGAGACGCGGTTATCGACGATCTTGCGAAAAGCGCTGTAACATTCTTCGGAACGATCGCTCACCGCACGAAAAAGGAGGGCCACGCAGGGCCCTCCTTTTTCCGCTCGAAGTTTCTTCCTATCTTCCGACAGATGAGATTGTAATTACATCGAGGAGATCGGTGATATGCTCGATGATACAATCCCAACGCTCGCAATTCGTCATATCGCTAGATAGAACTTTACGTGCGCTTTCTAAGTAGAGTGCTTCGATGCATCGATCTCTCACACATTGATACGACGGATGAACAAAGTATCTTTGCAGCCCATCAATTTCTTCAAACATGAAATCAAGCATGTCTTCAACCATCGCATCATGCTTGAGCTTCTTGGTTGGGCTTGAGCAAATCTTCCTGGACGGCAGAGGGTTACGCTTATCTGGACCCTGATATTTCTTACCTGTCGCCATGGCCACGACAAAAGGATTGGCCTTTTTGAGAGGGCCGCCATTCTCAGAGATGAGGACATGACCGGTCGTCTCATCAAGGTAGACGCAGTTCGTCGGTGGGCCGCCCGCACGACACATCGCGGGGATGTTCATGTCGGGATTGTTGTTGAGGTATCGATTCCAATTTTCGAGGACCGCATTAAATGTCGTGTTCATATGTAACTCTTGAAAAGCTCTTGAGTGAGCTTCACCAAGTTAGCGACCCGGCCTTCCGCCTGTCATTATTTTTTTGAGGAATTTTCGATCTTGTTAGAACGATGCGGAACATCACCGACCATGCGCTGATCGGCCGTGCTTCGTGTTCCAACGATCAGTGTCTGCTCTCGTTCAAGGCCATCAGATCGATCCTGGCGCTCGATCGAACGTGGTCCCGCTCGCAATGATGTTGCTGGCAATGCTAGCATCGCTTAGACCCCGTTTCATAATGGGCTGAGCGGCAGGTGTCGCGGGCGTTGGGAGAGTGTCTGACGCTCACCCTGGATCGCCGATGTGGACCCCTACCGCTCGCACCGAGCTTGCGCGCGAAAGCCGCCCCTACGCAAACTGTCTGACCGACGCTGAATGGGCCGTCGTCGGCGCGATGCTGCCTAGTCCCGCATCAAGGGGTCGACCCTGGCGCTGGCCGATGCGGTCGGTGCTGGATGACGTCCTGTATGTATTACGGACAGGCTGCGCTTGGCGGCACCTGCCGCATGAGTTCCCACCCTGGTCGACCGTTCATCGCTGGTTCTTGCGCCTGTCAGCTTCGGGCGTGTTCTAGCGCCTCGCCCACGCTCTCACGATGGACGACCGCGAGCGAGCCGGGCGTGAGGCCAGCCCGACGGGTGCCGTCATGGATGCGCAGGCGGCGCGCTCGGGCGGCGTCGGCGTCGATGGAGAACGCGGCTACGATCCAGCCCGGCGTGTGGTGGGCCGCAAACGCCACGCGCTGACCGACACGGATGGCCGTCTTCTGATCGCCGCCGTCTCGTCTGCTGACCTCCACGACAGCCATGGAGGCGTTGCGCTTTTGCGTGCCTCGCGCGGTCTCTGGCCGTTCCTGGCCCACTGCTTCGCAGACCGAGCTTATCGAGGCGAGCGCGTCGGCACCGCAACGGCGATCACCATCGAGATCATTGCGCCCGACGAGGGACAAAAGGGCTTTGCGGTTCAACCGCGACGCTGGGTCATCGAGCGAACCTTCGGATGGATCAGTCGATGCCGCAGGCTCGCCCGTGATCACGAGGCGACGGCCTCTTCCGCACTCGCCTTCGTCGTCCTGGCAGCAGCCATGATCCTCGTCAGACGCCTGGCACGAGCGTTATGAAACGGGGTCTTACACGACGATATGGCTCACGCGCTGGCACCAACGGCAACGATCACGATCCGCAATCTCGATGGTCGCGTGAAGGAGCGGCTCCGCATCCGTGCGGCGACGAACGGCAGTTCCATGGGAGCGGAGGCACGTTCGATCCTGGCGGCCACTCTTGCGGTCGATGCCGAGGACGCACCCGATCTCGTCGAAGCGATCCGACGCCGTATGGCACCGTTTGGTGGCATCGATCTGGAAGAGCACCCGGCTGTCACAATTGGCGCTTCCCCGCTCGGGATAGTCGTCGAGGTCGCCGTTCCAATTTTTACGTGACGCATTCGGCGCATTTAAAATATTGCTGCAGCACCAAAGTCGTTTTATAGTCTAATCTGTCAGTTCAATCTATCGTTCTTGGTATCAACGTCTTAATCGGTCCAAGCTCCATAAAGACTGACAAAAATACTTTGTACGCATAACAAAATACAGCTTCGCGGAAAGTTTTTATTTTGACGCCGTATAGATACCAATATAAATCACTTAGGTAGCTTTTGCACCGTACCTAATATTCTTGAATAAAAATTGATTGATTATAGAAAGATAAACATTCCATGACAGACTTAGCAACGACGAAGCTCTTTATAACCGGATCCGCTGCGGAAATCCAGCAGTTTCGTTCTGATTGCATCAGAGATTATATAGAGAATGGGTACAAAGACATAAGGCTCGATTTTGAAGCCTTAGTGCCAACGCCAGACGTATTTCTCATAGATCCTACAGACCCAGATCAAGGTGTTTCATCTGAGAAGCATCTTGTAAACGGAATGGACTGGTATGGTTGAAGGTTACGATTTTGGGGAACGAAATGGAACTCGCATGCTTTCCGAGAGATATTTTCTGATGCTGAAAACTATCACTGTGTCTTTGACACAGCCTGCGACTGCCCTGAGCCAATCATAGCCGCAATTGCCGAGCGATATCCAAGTTTTGAAGGTAGGACGGAAACACGTGAATGGTGCAGCATGACCATGCGTGTGGGATCGATCTTCGATGGAGATTTTGTACTTGACACAGACGGCTATGACTTTAAGGACAAATCAGAAGATTTTGAGGATGACGAGCTCGACCACGAAGCTGAGAAGGTTGAGCCGCTCTGATCAGCCTGCCCCGTCAGCTTGCGATGGCGAGCATTGAGGGGACACCCTCACGCAGCACGTAGCCACGGCCCCAGACCGTCTCGATGTAGTTCTTGCCGCCTGATGCGGTGGCGAGCTTCTTGCGCAGCTTGCAGATGAACACGTCGATGATCTTCAGCTCGGGCTCGTCCATGCCACCGTAGAGATGGTTGAGGAACATCTCCTTGGTCAGTGTCGTGCCTTTCCGCAGGGCAAGGAGTTCCAGCAGCTGGTACTCCTTGCCCGTGAGCGGAACCCGGTTCCCGCCGATCGCGACAAGCTTCTGATCGAGGTTGACGACCATGTCGTCGATCGTCACGGCCGCCTCGGCATGTCCTTGCGAGCGGCGGACGATGGCCTGGATGCGGGCCACGAGCTCGTTCCGGTGGAACGGCTTGGTGAGGTAGTCGTCGGCGCCAAAGCCGAGGCCCTTCACCTTGTCCTCGATGCTGGCCATCCCTGAGAGGATCAGGATCGGCGTCTTGATCTTAGCCGCGCGAAGGCTGCGCAGCACCTCGTAGCCGGACATGTCGGGGAGCGTCAGGTCGAGGAGAATGATGTCGTAGTCGTAGAGCTTGCCCAGATCGATCCCTTCGTCACCGAGATCGGTGGTGTAGGTGTTGAAGTTTTCGGACTTCAGCATCAGCTCGATGCTCTGCGCCACCGCCGCATCGTCCTCGATCAGCAGAACCCGCATCGTCCGTCCCCGTAAGTGTTAAGATCCACTAATGCGTGATCCTTAATAAATCCCTGTTTTGCAGTAGGGTCCGTATCAGGGCTTTATCGGCCCATATTTTACTTGTTGTTCTGCCAAAACTCAACTAAGACGGATAAGATCAGTTGGTTGTAGGGCAGTATATTTCATGTTGGACGAAGCAGTAGCAGACACAAGCAGCAACGTTTTAACGATGGCAGCCGATATCGTCTCAGCTTATGTCTCGAACAATCATGTTCAAGCTGGCGAGCTGCCGAACTTGATTGCCAGCGTCCATGCTTCCCTGAGCCGCCTCGGCGGTGAGGAGCCGACGGCGGCGCCCGAACCTGAGAAGCTGACGCCCGCGCAGATCCGCAAGTCGATCACCCCGGATGCGATCATCAGCTTCGAGGACGGCAAGAGCTACAAGACGATGCGGCGTCATCTGACCCTGCGCGGCCTGACACCGGAGGCCTACCGCGCCAAGTGGGGCCTGCCTGCCGACTACCCGATGGTGACCACGAGCTACTCGGCAAAGCGCTCCGAACTCGCCAAGAGCCTCGGTCTGGGTCAGCAGCGACGCAAGTCGGCACCGGATGTGGCCAACGGTTCGTGAGGGGGGGGTCTGGAGCACCCCGGCCACAGGGTTAATGAAGCGTTGCCGTTCATGCCTTGTTCCCGTTGTGGAAAACCCCCGAAGCGGTCAGTTTGGCCCTTGTAGCGGGGCACATCATGCACATTCGAGCCGGGGAGCGGCTGCGTCTCACACTGTGGGGCGCGGGGAGCCGCGCTATGGTCAGTCTCAACACCTACGCGGTGACGCAGCCTGCGCTGGAGGGGCTTGATCCAGCGGAGGACGGCTTCCACCACGACGTGACGTCGTGGCTGCATGACGGCTTCAACACCTTGACGGTCGTGCTGATCGGGCCGCCGGGCGAGGTCCCGTTCCGCATGGTGGTTCGGCATGGCGACCAGGCCGAGCACGTGCTTGATGAGGCCGAGTTTCTGCCGCTGGCGACGCCCTGGCGGCTCTGGACGCTCCGTATCGAGCGGACAACGATGCCGAGCCAGCGTCTCTCCGGCCTTGGTCACGCCCAGCCGCGGCGGATGGCCAGCGATCAGATCATGCCAGGGGCTGTCGGCGGCGGCATGTCCTTGCGCGTCGACCAGATCAGGGCGCCGGCCTCGTTGGTGAGCATCGCCACACCGGACCAGCCCTCAAGGATTGCCTCAGCGAGAAACCTGCCTTGAGCGATCGCCTGATCTCCCGAGCTCGCCTCGATGTGGATGTGCCGCGTCTCGATACGCCCGCCACCATCGCAAGGACGGCGCAGGACCCGGAGTTCGAACCCAGAAGTGGGTACGCCTGCAAGCTGTGGCATGGCGTCAATTCGTAAAACGATCTGTTTCGCAAGGACATAGCCAAACAGGCGTGATCAGAACTCTTTTTGGATGGTTAGGGCCTTCTTTTTTGAGAAAGGCGCTGAACCGGGATTGATCGTGTCTCTGCCGTGGCTCGGGTCGATCTCAGTCTGTGACGATATGAGGATGTGAACGCGTGCCTATCCCTCGGCGCCAACTCGCCGCATCGATCCGGACTGCGCTGCATATCACTGACCGCGATGCGATCGCCGCTTTCGTCTTGGACGAGAGCACGGTGTTTGCGCCCCACAATCCGTTCGCGCGAACCAGCGTCGGTGCACAGCGCCAGGTTTGGACCGGCTACCAGCGCGAATTCTACTTCTCGAACATCGCCTCGCTTGGGCTGGCGTGTTTGCTGAACGCCTTATGCGCACGTCCCGATGACGAAGCGATTGTTCAGGAGATCCTCCAGGCCGATGGCTGCCGTGCTTACATGTATCACCCAGGCGACGGCTGCCAGATTATCGGGGCTGTGCTGCATGCCAAAGGCACCGGAGCCTTGCCGGTGATCAAGCCACTTCCACGGGGTGGCCGGCGGGGCAGGGGGCAGAGATCGGCGCTTCAGCTCGATTTGTTTGCGGTCGGGTAGAGCCCCCGAAACAGGTCCCCCATCGCCCGACAGTGAAACAGGGTACGCCAGCGTCGACGCCGATGCTCGGGGCGATCGTGGTTGATGTGACAGCGTTGGCAGAAGGCTGCGAGGTTGCGGTCGAGATTGTTCGCAGTGTTGTGGTCCCGGTGCGCGGCCGCCAGCACAACGCGGGTCGTACGGATGCGACCGAGATCTTCGATCGTCGGCAGGCTGCGCAGCGTACGGCCCTGTCCATCGCGCCAGGCTCCGATGCTGGCATCCCACCAGCGCCCATCACCGAGATGGTAGACCGTCAGACCATGGGGCCGACCGCAGCCCTCACAGGCGCCACCCGCCCGCCCGAAGCGGATCGCCGCGGAGAGTTGCGGCCAGTCGATGGGGTAGAAGAAGCGATGCTCGCGCCGGATCGGCATGGAGGTCAGCCTTTTCCGGCAGATGCTGCAGCTTGGCTGCGTGCACGCGCCTGCGGGAAGTAGTTGTAGAACGTGTCCCGGCTGACCCCGAGGCGTTTGGCAATGGCCGCGACCGAAATGGTGCCGCTGTTTAGCAAGGCGCGACCGACCTCGAGGTCGGCCTCCGTCAACTTCTTGGGCCGACCACCCTTGCGTCCGCGGGCCAGCGCCGCCTTGAGCCCTTCCATCGTGCGCTCGCGGTTGAGGTCGAGGAAGTACTCCGCCATGGCGCCGTGCATCTGCAGGGCGAACCGGCCATGGGCGGTGTCGCTGTCGAACTGCTCAGTCAGCGAACGGAAGTGGATCTCCTTAAGGCGTAAGGAGTCGATGGTGCGCATCATCTCGACGAGTGACCGGCCGAGCCGATCGAGCTTCCACACCACGAGCACGTCGGTCGGGCGCAGGTAGGCGAGCGCCGCCTCGAACTCCGGCCGTTTGGTCCCGGCTTTGCCGGACTTCTTCTCCTCGAACAGCTTCTCGCACCCGGCCTTGGTCAGCGCATCGCGCTGAAGGTCGAGGTTCTGGTCGAGGGTGGAAACGCGGGCATATCCGACGAGCATGTCGGGATAGTGATCCAGGCGCGTTTAATCCGCAATAGAAAAACAGTCATATTTTCCCGACAGAAACAGAGCTTTTCAAGCCTGTTCAAAGGACGAACCCTAGTAGCGTCGGGAAAACGGTCGTTTTTCAGGCACATCGTAAGCGCTCGATGATGGCTGCCTTGCGGGGATAGGGCGTAAGCGCTGTTTTCAGGCCACGGCTCTGAGGGCTGGCATGACCGGGTAGGCCCATGGCAGCAGGTCGTCGAGACGACGTTGTGGATGGCCCTCGACGATGCGGGTGATGACGTCGGCGAGGTAGGCGTGCGGCTCGACGCCGACGAGCTTGCAGGTTTCGATCAGCGAAGCAATCACCGCCCAATGCTGGCCGCCGCCGTCCGAGCCGGCAAAAAGCGCATTCTTGCGGTTCAAGGCCAGGGGTCGGATCGCGCGCTCGACGATGTTGGAGTCGATCTCGACCCGGCCATCGTCGAGGAACAGGCTCAAGCCAATCCAGCGCGACAGGGCGTAGCGGATCGCATCGGCGAGTTTGCTCTTGCGGCTGACCAGGCCGAGCTTCTCGCGCAGCCACGGCTCCAGCGCCTCGATCACGGGCCGGCTTCGCTCTTGACGCACGGCACGCCTCTCGTCGGCCGGGCGAGCGTGGATCTCGGCTTCGATCCGATAGAGCGCGGCGATGCGCGCCAGCGCCTCCGTGGCGATCAGCGAGGCGGGGCCAAGTTCGTAGAACAGCCGCCGTGCGTGGCTCCAGCAATAGGCCAGCCGGATCGCGCCGCCCTTGGCCAGCACCTCGTAGGCCGCATAGCCATCGACCTGCAGCACGCCTTCGAACCCAGCCAAATGCGCGATCGGTCGGCTCGCGGTGCGGTCGGGGGCGTATACGTAGGCGACACCGGGTGGATCGGATCCGCCCCAGGGCCGGTCGTCACGGGCATAGGCCCAGAGCTGGCCGGTCTTGGTGCGCCCGCGCCCGGGATCGAGCACGGGCGCCGTGGTCTCGTCGGCAAACAGCTTGCCCGAGCGCTTCAGCGTCTCCAGCAACCGCTCGTGCACCGGCCGAAGCAGGAAGGCGGCGC
>NZ_VRUX01000079.1:0-12254 GCF_008039885.1 Methylobacterium sp. WL103 | reverse complement strand
CCTTCCCCGTCGCGCACCGCCGCCGGTGTTCACGCCCGTTCCGGTGTTCACCTGGACCGGCGCCTACTTCGGTATCAACGCCGGCTACGGCTTCGATGCCAGCGAGCGCCGCGGCGCCACCGTCGTCGGCGTCTCGCCCGGCAACGCGATCTTCGCCGGCCCGGCCGGCGGCAACGTCGGCGGCGTGCTCGCCTTCGGCGGCAACCGCGCCAACGACGGCTTCACCGGCGGTGGCCAGGTCGGCTACAACTACCAGTTCACCCCGGGCTCGGGCGTCGTGATCGGCGTCGAGGCCGACGCCCAGTACGTCGACTTCGGTCAGGGCCGGAACCGCTTTGCTGCCACCCCCGGCGTCGTCGGCGGCGGCATCCTGCCGGGCAACCTGATCTACAACCCGTCGGGCATCTCCAGCCTCGACTACTTCGGCACCGTGCGCGGTCGCCTCGGCTACGCCTTCGACCGCACCCTCGTGTACGGCACCGGCGGCTTCGCCTACGGCAGCGGCGGCGGCCGTGACTTCGGTTCGGGCGTGTCCCGCAACGACTTCCAGACCGGCTGGGCCGCCGGCGCCGGCGTCGAGTACGCCCTGCCGACCGACTCGTTCCTGAACTTCTTCCGCTCCTCGGCCGTGACGCTGAAGGTGGAAGGCCTGTACGTGAACCTCGACCAGAACGGCCGCAACAACGGCGCCTTCGCCACCAACTCGACCGGCACCGTGACCCTGACCTCGCCGGGCGTGACCGTCGTGCAGAGCGGCCTGAACCGCAACAACAGCACCGAGTTCGCTGTCGTGCGCGCCGGCCTGAACTACAAGTTCGGCTCGTACTAGGACCTTCGGGACCGGACGCGGCCCGCGACCCGGGCGGCAGACGGTCCCGATCCTCGGCCCGACACGCAGAAGCCCGGCCGAAAGGCTGGGCTTCTCGCGTTTTGCAGACCCGTTACCCGCACGGAGCTACGCACGAAAAAGCCCGGCCGTAGGGCCGGGCTTCGGGTCGCACCGCCAATGGGGTCGCCTCAGATGTCGAGGTCGGTCTTCTCGGCGAAGACGGCGCGCTCGGAGATGAAGGCGAAGCGCGCCTCGGGCTTGTTGCCCATCAGGCGCTCGACCGCGTCGCCCGTCGATTCGCGGGCTTCGTCGAGAACCGCGACGCGCAGCAGGATGCGCTTCTTCGGGTCCATCGTGGTTTCCTTCAGCTGCGCCGGCATCATCTCGCCCAGCCCCTTGAACCGGCTGATCTCGACCTTGCCGCCCTTGAACACCGACTTGATCAGCTGCTCCTTGTGGGCGTCGTCGCGGGCATAGGCCATCTTGGTGCCCTGCTGCAGCCGGTAGAGCGGCGGCATCGCGAGGTAGAGGTGTCCCTTGTCGATCAGCTTGGGCATCTGCCGGTAGAAGAAGGTGATCAGCAGCGAAGCGATGTGGGCGCCGTCGACGTCGGCGTCCGTCATGATGATCACCTTGTCGTAGCGCAGGTCCTCCCCACGGTACTGTCCGCCCGTGCCGCACCCCAACGCCAGTGTCAGGTCGCCGATCAGCTGGTTGGCGCCGAGCTTGTCGCGGCTCGCCGAGGCGACGTTCAGGATCTTGCCGCGCAGCGGGAGGATCGCCTGCGTGGCCCGGTCGCGCGCCTGCTTGGCCGAGCCGCCGGCCGAGTCGCCCTCGACGATGAAGATTTCGGAGCCCGCAGTCCCGGCGGCCGAGCAGTCGGCGAGCTTGCCGGGGAGCCGCAGCTTGCGCGTCGCGGTCTTGCGCGCGACCTCCTTCTCCTGGCGCCGGCGCAAGCGCTCCTCGGCCCGGTCGATCACCCAGTCGAGCACCTTGTTGGCCTGGGCCGGCGAGGCGGCGAGCCAATGGTCGAAGGCGTCGCGGATCGCCGTCTCGACGATGCGCGACGCTTCGACGGTGGCGAGCTTGTCCTTGGTCTGGCCCTGGAACTCGGGCTCGCGGATGAACACCGACAGCATCGAGGCGCAGGTGGCCATCACGTCGTCGGTGGTGACGGCCGTCATGCGCTTGGCCTGGTTCACCCGCTCGGCATGCTCGCGCAAGGCCCGCAAAAGCGCGACGCGCAGGCCCGATTCGTGGGTGCCGCCCTCCGGCGTCGGAATGGTGTTGCAGTAGGAAGCCGAGACGCCGTCGTCGTGCACCATCCAGGCGACGGCCCATTCGAGGGAGCCGTGCGAGCCGGGTTTGGTGATCTTGCCGGAGAAGATCGCGTCGGTGACGAGCTCCTTGCCCTCGATGTCGCGGGCGAGGTAGTCGCGCAGGCCGCCGGGGAAGCGGTGCACCGCCTCGGCCGGCACGTCGGTGCCCTCGATCAGGGACGGCGCGCAGCGCCAGCGGATCTCGACGCCTCCGAACAGGTAGGCTTTCGAGCGCGCCATCTTGAACAGGCGGCGCGGGTCGAATGCCAGCGAGCCGAAGATCTGCGCGTCGGGATGGAAGCGGATGCGCGTGCCACGGCGGTTCTGCACCCGCCCGACCGTCTCAAGCCCACCCTGGGCATGCCCGCGCGAAAAACTCTGGCGGTAGAGGGTCTGGTTGCGCGCGACCTCGACCTCCAGCACGTCGGACAGCGCGTTGACGACGGAGATGCCGACGCCGTGCAGACCGCCGCTGGTCTCGTAGACCTTGGAGTCGAACTTCCCGCCCGCATGCAGCGTCGTCATGATGACTTCGAGCGCGGACTTGCCCGGAAACTTCGGGTGCGGGTCGACCGGGATGCCGCGGCCGTTGTCGGTGACCACGAGCGCGCCCGACGCCTCGAGCTCGACCTCGATGAAGCTGGCATGGCCCGCTACCGCCTCGTCCATCGAGTTGTCGATCACCTCAGAGAAGAGGTGGTGCAGCGCCCGCTCGTCGGTGCCGCCGATATACATGCCGGGTCGGCGCCGCACCGGCTCCAACCCCTCCAGCACCTCGATGTCGGACGCGGTGTAGCCGGCCTCAGAACCGACGAGCGGGTCGAGCGCCGCCATCGGCGCCGCGGGCTTGCGCCGGCGGTCGGATGCGGGCGGAAGGTCGGCGGCGCCCTTGGCCGCGCCTTTGGCGCCCGGTCCGAACAGGTCGCGAGCGGGGTCGCTCACGCGACGGGCTCCAAGTTTAGGGTCACGTCTCGCATGGGCTTTCATCCGCTCACGATATCGGAACAAAACGGAAACATCAAAGGCGATCCGCCCGCGATTCCTTGGCGCAGCTTCGCATGTGCGGCGCGCGGCCACCAAACGCTGCGATGCAACCGTCATCGGAGTGATGCGCAGCTCTGGTTAAGATCGCCTCACGTTGCAGTTTCGCGCGGAACTGGGGAGGCCATCCTGCATTATACCGCAAAAGCTCCGCCGCGCTTAGGGCAGGGAACGCCACCGATGACGACCGCTTCGATCGAGGCCCGGACCCTCACCCTCGCTCGCCTGGAGCGCGCCGCCGGACAGGCCTTCGGCTGCGAGCAGGAGGGTGCGTCCGCGTCCCGCCTCACGCTCGTCGGCCCGACCACCATCGCCCTGGCGACCTTCGCGACGGCGCTTGCGGCGACGATCAGCTATCTGATCTGAGACGTCCGAGCGTCTTCACGCGAAGCGGTCACCACGCGAAGCGGTCACCGGCTCGCATGAAGACGATGCTTCGTGATTGGACCGGATCACCGAGCCGGCGGCGAACGGTCTAGCCGCTCGCCTTCTTCGTCGCAGCCGGCTTCGTAGCGGGCGTCTTGGATGCGGACGTCTTGGCCGCCGCGGCCTTCGGGGCCGCGCGCTTGGCGTTGACCAGGTCGATGCCCTCTGCGAGCGTCAGCGCATCGGCGGCCGTCGACTTCGGCAGGGTCGCGTTGACCTCGCCGTCGGTGACGTAGGCGCCGTATTTGCCGGCCTTCACCACGAGCTCGCGCCCCGTCGCCTCGTCCTTGCCGATCGGACGGCCGGGATCGGAGGAGGGGCGACCGCGCCCGCCGCCCTGTTCCTTGGCGACGATCAGGTCGATCGCCCGGTTGGCGCCGACCTCGAGCACGTCGTCGTCCTTGCCGAGGTTCGCGTAGGTCTTGCCGTGCTGCACGTAGGGCCCGAACCGGCCGAGGTTGGCCAGGATCGGCTCGCCGGTCTCCGGGTGCTTGGCGACCTCGCGCGGCAGCGACAGCAGACGCAGCGCCTTCTCCAAGTCGACCATCGAGGGCGTCACGCCCTTCGGCAGCGACGAGCGCTTGGGCTTGACCGCATCCTTCTCGGTGGAGGCCTCGCCGAGCTGGACGAACGGACCGAAGCGGCCGTCGCGGATCGTGACCGGCAGGCCCGAGACCGGGTCGTTGCCGAGCAGCCGCGTCCCGGGCGGGCTGCCGTCCGGCGAAGACCCGTCGCCCTCGCCGTCGACGCCCGCGGCCGAGAGCTGGCGGGTGAACTTGCACTCGGGATAGTTCGAGCAGCCGACGAAGGAGCCGAACTTGCCGAGCTTCAGCGAGAGCTGGCCCGAGCCGCAGGTCGGGCACGTGCGCGGGTTCGAGCCGTCCGCCTTCTGCGGAAAGATGTGGTCGCCGAGCAGCGTGTTCAGCGCTTCCAGCACCTCGGTGACGCGCAGCTCCTTGGTGCCGCCGACGGCGGCCGAGAAGTCGCGCCAGAAGTCGCGCAGCACGTCGCGCCAGTCGATCTCGGCGTTCGACACCCGGTCGAGCTGGCCTTCGAGGTCGGCTGTGAAGTCGTACTCGACGTAGCGCTTGAAGAAGCTCTCCAAGAAGCCGGTCACCAGCCGGCCCTTGTCCTCGGGCTGAAGGCGCTTCTTCTCGATCTTCACGTATTCGCGGTCGCGCAGGGTCTGAAGCACGGCGGCGTAGGTCGAGGGCCGGCCGATGCCGAGTTCTTCCATCCGCTTGACCAGGCTCGCCTCGGAGAAGCGCGGCGGCGGCTCGGTGAAGTGCTGGGTCGAGGCGATGCGCTCGCGCTTCAGCGCCTCGCCGGCCTTCATCGGCGGCAGGCGCTTGCCGTCCTCGTCCTCCTCGTCGTCCTTGCCCTCTTGGTAGAGGGTGAGGAAGCCGTCGAACTTCACGACCTGGCCGGTGGCGCGCAGGTCGATCTTGCGCGGGCCGACGCTGGCCGTCACGTCCACGGTCGTGCGCTCCAGTTCGGCCGACTCCATCTGGCTCGCGACGGTGCGCGTCCAGATCAGGTCGTAGAGCTTGGCCTGCTCGGGATCGAGCATGCGCGCGACCTGCTTCGGGAGCCGGCCCATCTCGGTCGGGCGCACGGCCTCGTGGGCCTCCTGCGCGTTCTTGGCCTTGACGCTGTACTTGCGTGGCACGCCCGGCACGTACGTGTCGCCGAACTCGCGACCGATCACGCGGCGCGCGTCGGCGATGGCCTCGGGCGCCATGTCGACGCCGTCGGTCCGCATGTAGGTGATGAGGCCCACGGTCTCGCCGCCGATGTCGACGCCCTCGTAGAGCTTCTGCGCGACGCGCATGGTCTGCGCCGGCGCCATCCCGAGTTTTCGCGATGCTTCCTGCTGCAGGGTCGACGTGGTGAAAGGCGGCTGCGGGTGGCGCTTGGCGGGCTTGGCCTCCACGCTCGCCACCTGGAAGGTCGCGAGCTCGAGGTCGCGCTTGAACGCGGCCGCGCCCTCGCCGTTGCCGACGTCGAGGCGCTGGATGCGCTTGCCGTCGGCGCCGACGAGCCGGGCCTCGAACACGCCGCCGTCGGCGGTCGAGAGCGTCGCCACCAGCGACCAGTACTCGCGCGGCTTGAAGCGCTCGATCTCGACCTCGCGCTCGCAGACGAGCCGCAGCGCCACCGACTGCACGCGGCCGGCCGAGCGGGCGCCGGGGAGCTTGCGCCACAGCACCGGCGAGAGGTTGAAGCCGACGAGGTAGTCGAGCGCCCGGCGGGCGAGGTAGGCGTCGACCAGCGCCTGGTCGATCTGGCGTGGCTGGCGCATCGCCGTCTCGACCGACGCCTTGGTGATCGCGTTGAAGGTGACGCGCTCGACGGGGATGCCCTTCAGCACCTTGCGGGCATTCAGCGCCTCCAGCACGTGCCAGGAGATCGCCTCGCCCTCGCGATCCGGGTCGGTCGCCAGGATCAGCTTGTCGGCGCCCTTCACGGCGCGGGCGATCTCGGACACCTGCTTCGATCCGCGGGCGTCGAGCTCCCAGATCATGTTGAAGTCGGCCTCCGGGTCGACCGAGCCGTCCTTGGCAGGAAGGTCCCGGATGTGCCCGAACGAGGCGATGACTTCATAGTCCCGGCCAAGATACTTGTTGATGGTCTTGGCTTTGGCCGGCGACTCGACGACGACGACTTTCATGGACGAAACAGCCTCTCGTCAAAGCCCGAGCAGCGGCAGGAACGCACCAATTGTGGGGTTTCGCGCCGCGGCCGGGCCGGACCTGCGCCGGGCATGAAGTGGTTCATGCCCCGCGGGTTGTCAAATGGGGGCTGTCCGAGGCGTGGCGCGAACGCGCCGGTACAGTCTCGCCGCAGCGGCGCGCCGACGGAGGGTGAGGACGCCGGAAACGCTACGGCGGGTCCCTCTCCCATGGGGAGAGGGACCCGCGCTCGACCAAACACCTGGTCGAGCGCGGCAAATCGCCAGGATTCGGAAGCGCGAGCCTCAGATCCCCGCGTACCACTCGTAGCCGCGGTCTTCCCAATAGCCGCCCTGTCCGTCGCCGATCTTGGCGAGGGAATCGACCACCTCGATCCGCATCACGTACTTGGCCTGCTTGTAGCCGAGCTGGCGCTCCAGGCGCAGGCGCAGAGGGGCGCCGTTCGAGACCGGGAGCGGCTTCCCGTTGAGGTCGTAGGCGAGGATCGTCTGCGGATGGAAGGCGTCGGTGAGGTCGATGCTCTCGTAGTAGCGGATCGGCGTGCGCGTCTCCTCCGGCTCCTCGGGCGGCGCGCCGCCCCAGGCGTCGGCATCGTTGCCCGCCGCAGCGACCTGGACGTGGCGCACCGCGCTCGGGTTCTCTGGTTGTAAGAAGGCCCCGTTCTTGGTGCCGTCCTTGCCGCCCTCCAACCCGCCGCCGGCATATTCCAGCGTGTCGGCGCAGTGGAACACGACGTAGCGCGCCTGCGGCTTCAACCCGGCGCGGTTCAGCACCTCGGACAGGGGCACGCCGGCCCACTTGCCGATGCAGCTCCAGCCCTCGACGCAATCGTGTCGCGTGGTCTGCGTCCGCGAGGGCAACCCGCGCAGCTCCGCAAGGCTGAAGCTCTGCGGGCGCTCGACCAGGCCGCCGACCTCGAGCTTGAAGGTGGAGAAATTCGAGGCCGCCAGCGCCTTGTAGGCCTTGTCCGGCGGGTCGATCGTCCCGTTCGGCTTAAACACGGCCGAAATCTCGGACTCGGGGAATTCCCTGGCGAGCGAGGCGTTCGAGAGCAGCAGGCGCTGTACGAACAGGTTGGCGTCCTCGCCTGCCTTCAGGGTCCGCGGGCCGTAGGCGGAGCCGGCGAAGCGGTCGCAGCCGGCGAGCATCGCGGTGCCACCGAGCGCGGCGACGGTGGTGAGGAAGCGGCGGCGGTCGAGGGTGCTCATCGGCGGGTCGCTCCATCCTGCTCGATCGCGAACCAGCCGGTGACCATGCCGCGCATGTTGTTCCAAAACCCTGAGACGAGCACCAGCACCACGTGCACGATCACGAACAGCACCAGGAGGTTGGCCACGATGAAGTGGACCGTGCGGGCCGATTGCCGGCCGCCGAACGCGTCGACGAGCCAGGGCCAGGCGGCGTCCATGCCGGGCGACATCGCAAGGCCGGCCAGCACCATCGCCGGCAGCAGGCCCGCGATGACGGCGAGGTAGGTCAGCTTCTGCAGCACGTTGTAGCGCTTGGCCTCCTCGCCCTTGGGGAAGTGCAGGGTGAGGTGCTCGCGCACCGAGCCCCCGATGTCGCGCACCTGGTCGCCGTCCGGGATCACCCGGCGGCGCAGCTGCCCCGACACCAGCCCGTAGAACAGGTAGATCGCGCCGTTGATCACAAGCGCCCAGGCGAACAGGAAGTGCCAGCGCCGGGCGGTGGCGAGGTCCTGCCCCGAGGGGATCGTGCTCCACGACGGGAACGCCCGGTCGGCCATCTGGCCCTGGTCCTTGGAGAGGCCGAGCACGCCGGTGGTGTCGAAGGTGTAGCCGCCGACCGTGACGACGCCACGGGCGTTGCCCTTGGCGTCGGTGTCGCTGGTGATCGCGAGCGCCGGGGTGTCGAAGGTCGACTTCGCGCCCCAGTACAGGGCCGGGTGCGCATTGAAGATTTGCAGCCCGCTCATCAGCAGGATCAGCAGGGAGGCGGCGTTGAGCCAGTGCGCGAGGCGGATCACCAGCGGATGCCGGTAGATCGTCTCGCGGCGGGGCGACGCGGCGCCGGAGGGAATCGCCGTGGAAGCTGCCAAGGGGAGTTCGCCTGATTGCAGGAAAAGGATTGGAGGAATCGCGACCCATTCGCCGCGTGGTCCCAGCCGGTTACGTACAACCGCCGCGGAAAGTTGCCAGCCTCCGGATCGCGGCGCACGCTTGCCGTCGCATCGGCCGCGACCTATCACGCGAGGCGATGAGCCAGCCGACGCACCCGAACTATCCCCACCGGCATCTCCTCGGGATAGAGGGCCTGTCGCGCCCCGACATCGAGGGGTTGCTCGACCGGGCGGATGCCGCGGTGGCGATCTCCCGCCAGGTCGAGAAGAAGCTCTCGACGCTGCGGGGCCGCACCCAGATCAATCTGTTCTTCGAGCCCTCGACGCGGACGCAATCCTCGTTCGAGCTCGCCGGCAAGCGCCTCGGCGCCGACGTGATGAACATGTCGGTGGCGTCTTCCTCGGTGAAGAAGGGCGAGACGCTGATCGACACTGCGGCGACCCTGAACGCGATGCGCCCCGACATCATCGTGGTGCGCCACCATTCGGCCGGCGCCGTGCACCTGCTCGCCCGCAAGGTGGACTGCTCGGTCGTGAACGCCGGCGACGGCGCCCACGAGCACCCGACCCAGGCGCTGCTCGACGCGCTGACCATCCGGCGCAACAAGGGGCGGATCGAGGGGCTTCGCGTCGCGATCTGCGGCGACGTGCTGCACAGCCGCGTCGCCCGCTCGAACCTGATCCTGCTTCAGGCGATGGGCGCGCGCGTCCGCGTGATCGCGCCGTCCTCGCTCCTGCCCGCCGGCATCGAGCGCTTCGGCGTCGAGGTGTTCACCGACATGCGTAAGGGCCTCGACGGCTGCGACATCGTGATGATGCTGCGCCTGCAGCGCGAGCGCATGAACGGCTCCTTCGTGCCGTCGGTGAAGGAGTACTTCCGCTATTATGGCCTCGACGCCGACAAGCTCGCGCTCGCCGCCCCCGACGCCCTGGTGATGCATCCCGGCCCGATGAACCGCGGCGTCGAGATCGCCTCGGACATCGCCGACGGCGCGCAATCGCTGATCCGCGAGCAGGTCGAGATGGGCGTCGCCGTGCGGATGGCGGTGATGGAAGCGCTGGCCTCGCACCTGCCGAACGCTTGACATGCCTCCGCGCGACTTCGACCTTGATATCCAGGCCATTCGGCGGCGCCTGGAACGGGAGGGTTGGATGACGCGGCCGTTCAAGGGACCGCACGACATCTACGCGCATCCCGAGCGGGCGGGGACCGTCGCGGTGCCGCGCGGCCGCGGCGACCTTCCGGCCGGGACCGCGCGAAGCATCGCCCGGGCGGCCGGCTGGACGAAGGGGAGGCAGGAATCGTGACGGCGTATGTCGGCATTCTCGAGAAGGACCCGACCAGCCTCTGGGGCGTATGGTTCCCCGACCTGCCCGGCTGCATCGCCGCCGCCGAGACGGCCGACGCGACCGTGATCCAGGCGGCCGAGGCGCTTGTGCAGTGGATGGCGCTGATCGAGGAGGACGGACGGACTTTGCCGCCTGCGCGGACCATCGAGGTCCTCCGTCAGGACGTGGACGTCTCGCAGGCACTTGCCGCCGGCCACGCCGCCGTCGTCATCCGTCCCCCCTTCGACGAGCTCGGACTCGACGAGACGGCGATCAGAGCGATCGATTCGGCTGCCGAGCGCCGCGGCCTTTCCCGGCGTGATCTCGTTCGCGAGATGGTCCTCAATCAGATCGCGGTTTGATCCCCCCCAGATGCTGCTCCTCGCCAACGCCACCCTCCTCGACCCGGCCTCCGGCCGCGAAGGGCCGGGCCATGTCCTGATCCGCGACGGCCGCATCGCCGACGTCGCCTGGGGCGCCGCGCCCGGCACCCCGGAGGGCGCGAAGGCGATCGATTGCGGCGGGCACGTGCTGGCGCCGGGCCTGATCGACATGCGCGCCTTCGTCGGGGAACCCGGCGCCGAGCACCGCGAGACCCTGGCGAGCGCGAGCGCGGCGGCGGCGGCGGGAGGCGTCACGACGCTGGTCTGCATGCCGGACACCAACCCGGTGATCGACGGGCCGGCGATCGTCGACTTCGTGCTGCGGCGCGCACGCGACACCGCCTGCGTCAACGTCCTGCCGGCGGCAGCCATCACCAAGGGACTCGCGGGACAGGAGATGACCGAGTTCGGCCTGCTCCAGGAAGCCGGCGCGGTCGCCTTCACCGACGGGCTGAGAGCCGTCACGCACGCTCAGGTGATGCGCCGGGCGATGACCTACGCCCGCGACTTCGGCGCCCTGCTGATGCAGCACGTCGAGGAGCCCGATCTCGTCGGCGAGGGGGTGATGAACGAGGGCGAGCTGGCCTCCCGCCTCGGGCTGATGGGCATCCCGCGCGAGGCCGAGACGATGATGCTGGAGCGCGACCTCCGCCTCGTCCGCCTCACCGGCGCGCGCTACCACGCGGCGATGATCTCGTGCGCCGACTCAGTCGAGATCGTGCGTCGGGCCAAGGCGGACGGGCTGCCGGTGACCTGCGGCGCCTCGGTCAACAACCTCGTCCTGAACGAGGGCGACATCGGCCACTACCGCACCTTCTGCAAGCTCTCGCCGCCCCTGCGCGGCGAGGCCGACCGGCAGGCGCTGGCGGCGGCGCTGAACGAGGGGGTGATCGACGTGGTCGTCTCCGACCACAACCCGCAGGACGTGGAGACCAAGCGGTTGCCCTTCGCCGAGGCCGCCGACGGCGCGCTCGGGATCGAGACCCTGCTCGGCGCCTCGCTTCGCCTCGTGCGCGCGGGGGACGTCTCCCTCGCGCGCCTGCTCGCCGCCCTGTCGGCGAACCCGGCTCGGATCCTCGGCCGCGAGGCCGGGCGTCTCGCCGTCGGCACCCCGGCCGACCTCGTGCTGATCGATCCCGACGTGCCCTACGTCCTCGACAAGCGGACATTGAAGTCCCGCTCCAAGAACTCGCCCTTCGACGAGGCAAGGATGCAGGGCGCGGCGGTGCTGACGCTCGTCGGCGGCCGGATCGTCCACCGCTCACCCGACCTCGCGGCGGCGGCATGACCGCGCCGTCGGACATCGCCTGGCCGGTCGTCCTCGGCTGCCTGGCGCTCGGCTACGCACTGGGCTCGATTCCCTTCGGGCTGATCTTCACGCGGCTGGCCGGCCTCGGCGACGTGCGGGCCATCGGCTCGGGCAACATCGGCGCGACCAACGTGCTTCGCACCGGCCGCAAGGGGCTCGCGGCCGCGACGCTGCTCGGCGACGCGCTCAAGGGCACCGCGGCGGTGCTGATCGCGCAGCGGATCGGCCAAGGGATCGGCCAAGGGTTCAGCGAGTGGCCGGCGCTCGCGGCCGGGCTCGGCGCCTTCCTCGGGCATCTCTTCCCGGTCTGGCTCGGATTCAAGGGCGGCAAGGGTGTCGCCACCTTCCTCGGCGTTCTGCTGGCGCTGAGCCCCCTGGCGCTGCTCGCCTTCGCCGCGATCTGGCTCGGCCTCGCCTTCACCCTGCGCTACTCGTCGCTCGCGGCGCTCGCGGCCTCGGCCGCCACCCCTATCATCCTGGGGGCGTTGGACGATCCGAGCCGCGCGGGGCTCTTCCTCGTTCTCGGCCTGCTGCTATGGTGGAAGCACGCGCCCAACATCCGCCGGCTCGTCGACGGCACCGAGGGACGGATCGGTCAGAAGGGCTGAGACTGATTCCGAGGGAGGGCCCGTGCAGCTCACCGACGCACAGCGGGTCGACTGGCTCCGCCTGATCCGCACCGAAGGGGTCGGCCCGCGCACCTTTCGCGGGCTGATCAACCGCTTCGGCGGCGCCGCGGCCGCGCTCGCGGCCCTGCCGAACCTCACCGCCCGGCGCGGACGACGGATCGAGCCGCCGACGCGCGACGCGGCCGAAGCCGAGATCGCGGCGGCGGCTCGATCCGT
>NZ_VRUX01000799.1:0-1574 GCF_008039885.1 Methylobacterium sp. WL103 | reverse complement strand
GTGCCGCTCGGCGAGGCGGCCGCCCAGGGCGCGCTGTCGGCCGAGGACACGATCGAGTTCGGCGACCTGTCCAAGAAGCAGCAGCAATCGACCTTCGGCGCCCACTTCGTCGAGGTCGGCGTCGACGCCGACACCGCCGAGATCCGCGTCCGCCGGATGCTGGCCGTATGCGCGGCCGGGCGCATCCTCAACCCGAAGTCGGCTCGCAGCCAGGTCATCGGCGGCATGGTGATGGGGACGGGCGCGGCGCTGATGGAGGAGCTTGCGGTCGACACCAAGCGGGGCTTCTTCGCCAACCACGACCTCGCGGGCTACGAGGTGCCGGTGCACGCCGACATCCCGCACCAGGAGGTGATCTTCCTCGACGAGGTCGATCCGATGTCCTCGCCGATGAAGGCCAAGGGCGTCGGCGAGCTCGGGATCTGCGGCGTCGGGGCGGCGGTGGCGAACGCCGTCTACAACGCCACCGGCATCCGCGTCCGCGATTATCCGCTGACCCTGGACAAGTTCCTCGACCGGCTGCCCGAGGCGGCCTGAGCGCAATCCCCCCCGGAGCCGGACCGATCCCGGCACCGGGGGTTTTTAGGGAAATCGGTCGCATCCATGCCGTCGCGGCGCCGCGCTAGCTCGACGGCATGGATCGCAGCTTTCCCCTCACCTTTCCGATGACTCGCGCCGTCGGGCTCGACCGCCTCTCGGCCTTCCTCGCGGAGGCAGGGGCGGATTACGCCGCCGCCCGCAACACCGACCGTGGGCCGGACGCGCGGCCGACCACCTCGGCGCTCTCGCCCTACCTGCGCCGACGCCTCGTGACGGAAGCGGAGGTCGTGGCCGCCGCCGAAGCCGCCTTCGGCGATGGCGGCGCGGAGAAGTTCGTGTCGGAGGTCTTCTGGCGAACCTACTTCAAGGGCCATCTCGAGACCCACCCAGCAGCCTGGACGGACTTCCTCGCGCTTGCCGCGGCCGACCGGGGGCGGCTTGCGGCCGAGCCCGGCCTACGCCGGACCTTCGACGCCGCGATCGCGGGCCGGACCGGCATCGACGGCTTCGACGACTGGGCGCAGCAACTCGTCGAGACCGGCTGGCTGCACAACCACGCCCGGATGTGGTTCGCCTCGATCTGGATCTTCACCTTGCGCCTGCCTTGGGCGCTCGGCGCGGACTTCTTCCTGCGCCACCTCCTCGACGGCGACCCGGCGAGCAACACCCTGTCGTGGCGCTGGGTGGCGGGCCTGCACACGCGGGGCAAGCACTACGTGGCGCGTGCCGAGAACATCCGGCGCTACACGGAGGGTCGCTTCGACCCTCGAAACCTCGACGAGTATCCAGACGCCCTCGACGAGCCGATGCCGCCGCGCGAGGTCGCCCTGCTGGCCGCCGACGCAGCGCCCTCGGGCGACGTCGCCCTGCTCCTGCACCTCGACGACCTGCACCCGGAGAGCCTGCCGCTGGGCGCAGCGCGCGTGGTTCGGGTCGGAGGGCTGATCGCGCATGCCGAGGGGGCGTCCGAGGCCGTCCGGGCGGCGGACGCCACCGCGATGCGCGATGCTCTGGACCGGGCGGCGGCCCGTTTC
>NZ_VRUX01000798.1:0-1577 GCF_008039885.1 Methylobacterium sp. WL103 | reverse complement strand
CCGCCCTGAAGGAGCGCGTCGCGACGGTGGGCGGCACCCCCGATGTCGGCCCGGACCCGATCACCGCGATGAAGGCGGTGAAGAACGCCGCCGAGATCGCCGGCGCCCGCGCCGCGCACCGGCGCGACGGGGCGAGCGTGGTGCGTTTCCTCGCCTGGCTCGACGGGCAGAGCCACGTCACCGAGGTCGCCGCGGTGGAGGCGCTGGAGGACTTTCGCGCGGACGGCGGCGACCTGCGCGACGTCTCGTTCCCGACGATCTCCGGCTCCGGGCCGAACGGCGCGATCGTGCATTACCGCGTCACCCGCGCCACCGACCGGCGGGCGGAGCCGGGCGAGCTGTTCCTGATCGATTCCGGCGCGCAATACCCCGACGGCACCACCGACATCACCCGCACGGTCGCGGTGGGCGCGCCGAGCGCGGAGATGCGTGATCGCTACACCCGCGTGCTGCGGGGCCACGTCGCCATCAGCCGCGCGGTCTTCCCCAAGGGCACCACAGGCGCGCAGATCGACACCCTTGCGCGCCTGCCGTTGTGGGAGGCCGGCCTCGATTTCGACCACGGCACCGGCCACGGCGTCGGCGCCTTCCTCTCGGTGCACGAGGGCCCGCAGCGCATCGCCAAGACCGGAACCGTCGCCCTGGAGGCGGGGATGATCCTCTCCAACGAGCCGGGCTACTATCGCGCCGGGGGCTACGGCATCCGCATCGAGAACCTCGTCCTCGTCGAGCCCTGCGAGGTGCCCGGCGGCGAACGCCCGGTGCTCGGCTTCGGGACCCTGACGCTGGCCCCCTACGACCGCCGCCTGATCGTGCCGGAGATGCTGAGCCCGGCCGAGCGCGCCTGGATCGACGCCTACCACGCCCACGTCCGCGACGTGCTCGACCCGGACCTCGACCCGGAGACGCGAGCCTGGCTGGAGCGGGCGACGGTGGCACTCTGAACCCAGGATCGATCCTCCGCGCGGCACCCGGACGCGCCGTCGCGATTTTACCCTCCGCCTGTTCGCGCCTATGACCAGAGCAGCGTGAAACCGTCGTGGACGGTCGCGCGAAGGGACCGCATGCTCCGTCTTCTCGCCCTCCTCCTATCGCTGCTCGCCGGGCCCGTCGCGGCCCAGGGCTTCAAGCCGCCGGCCGACCTCGTGCGGGCGAGCCTCGTGGCGGAGCCTGCGGCAGTGGCCGGCGCCACGCCGTTCACCGTGGCCATCCGCATGGCGATGAAGCCGGGCTGGCACGTCTACTGGCGCAACCCCGGCGATTCGGGCCTGCCGCCGGAGGTGACCTGGACGCTGCCGGCCGGCTTCTCGGCCTCGGCGATCCAGTGGCCGGCACCGCACCGCATCCCGATCGCGACGCTGATGAACTTCGGCTACGAGGGCGAGGCGATTTTGCTCGTGCGGGTGACGCCGCCGCCGAGCCTCGACCCGGCAGCCCCCGTGACGCTTGCGGGCAAGCTCACCTATCTCGTGTGCGAGAAGGAATGCATCCCCGGCTCGGCCGACCTCGCCCTGACCCTGCCGGTCGCCCGCGAGGCCGCGGCCGATCCGGCCAACGCCGCGCTGTTCGTGCGTGCC
>NZ_VRUX01000797.1:0-1578 GCF_008039885.1 Methylobacterium sp. WL103 | reverse complement strand
GTGGGCACCCACGCGCTTGCCGGGCGCGGCGTCGCCTACGCCGACCTCGGCCTGACGGTGATCGACGAGGAGCAGCGCTTCGGCGTGAAGACCAAGGCCGACCTGCGGCGCCTCGCCGGCGGGGGACACGTCCTGACGCTCACCGCGACGCCGATCCCGCGAACGCTGCAATCCGCCCTCGTCGGGCTTCAAAGCCTGAGCATCCTGTCGACGCCGCCGGCCCTGCGCCAGCCGGTCCGGACCCTGGTCGCGGGCTTCGACCCCGACGCGGTCCAGGATGCGCTCGTCCGCGAGCATCGCCGCGGCGGGCAGAGCTTCGTCGTGTGCCCGCGCATCGAGGACATCGCGCCGATGGCCGAGCGCCTGCGGGCCCTCGTGCCGGACCTCGACGTCGTCGTCGCGCATGGCGGATTGAAGCCGGCCGAGATGGACGAGGCGATGGTCCGCTTCGCCGACGGCGGCGGCGACGTGCTGCTCGCCACCGCGATCATCGAGAGTGGGCTCGACGTGCCGCGCGCCAACACGATGCTGGTTTGGGAAGCCGCGAAGTTCGGACTGGCCCAGCTTCACCAGCTCCGCGGCCGGGTCGGGCGCGGCCAGCGGCGCGGGGTCGTCCACCTGCTGTTCGACCCCGCCGCGCCGCCGAGCCCGGCGGCCGAGCAGCGCATGCGGGCCCTCGAAGCGATGGACCGCCTCGGTGCGGGCTTCGCGATCAGCGCCCGCGACCTCGACCTGCGCGGGGCGGGCGACCTCGTCGGCGAGGACCAGGCCGGTCATGCCAAGCTCGTGGGCTTGGGCCTCTACCGGCACCTGCTCGAGCTGGCCCTGCGCCTCGCCAAAGGCGAGGAGGCCGAGGATTGGTGCCCCGAGATCGAGATCGGCCTGCCCGGCGGCATCCCGGCCGACTACGTGCCGGAGCCGGAGATCCGGCTGAGCCTCTACACGCGTCTGCTGCGCCTGCGGGACGTGGCGGCGATCGAGGCCCTTGCCGGCGAGGTCGAGGATCGCTTCGGTGCCCCGCCCGAGCCGGTCGCCGCCCTCTTCGCCCTCGGGCGCCTGCGGGCGGCCTGCCGCGAACTCGGCGTCGCCCGGCTGAACGGAGGTCCGCAGGGGCTTGCCGCCGACCTTCGGCCCGGCGTCAAGGTTGGGCCGATGCCGGCCTGCGCGGACCTCGTCCTGCGCGACGGCCGCGTCGTCCTGCGCCGCCCGGTCTCCGAGCCGGCGGAGCGCACGGCACTCGCCATGGACCTGTTGGACCGGGTGCGGGCAGCCTGCGCGCGCGGCGCCGAACGGGCTGCCTGATCGACGCGCCCGGCGAAAAGGCCGGGCGCGCCGGCCCGACCACCCGGGAGTTGCCACCGGCTGCGGACTGCGGGCGATCGATGCTATTCCGACTTCAAACCGCAGCGCCGCGTTGCGGGCTCGAAACGCCCAGGATCGATCCGATGCCCCGCCTCACCTTCACAGCCGCCGCGCTCGCGCTCGTCCTCGGCACGGGCGCATCCGCGCAGGGCCTGCAGCAAGGTGCCCGCGAGGGCGCGCAACGCGGCGAGGAGATGGCGGGGCCGCTTGGCGCGG
>NZ_VRUX01000796.1:0-1584 GCF_008039885.1 Methylobacterium sp. WL103 | reverse complement strand
TCGAGGGAGACCACCGCGGCGCGGCGGCGGGCGGCGCCGCCGTGGTCTTCCTCGACGTCGACTGCATCCCGGCCCCGGACCTCGTCGCCGACTATGCGCGCGGGCTCGCCGAGCTCGACGGGTTGCTGATGGGCGAAGTGCTCCATCTGCCCGAGCGCGCCACCATCGGAGACTGGACCTGCGAGGCCTTCACCGCGGTCGCCGAGCGCCATTCCGACCGGCGCGGCCCCCCGGCGTCGGGCCTGGAGATCTGCGACGACTACCGCTGCTTCTGGTCCCTCAACTTCGCGATCCGGCGCGCCACCTTCCTGGCCGCCGGCGGTTTCGACGAACGCTACACCGGCTATGGCGGCGAGGACACGGATTTCGGCAAGGTCCTCGACCGTGCGGGCATCCCCATCGCCTGGATGAAGGGCGGCCTCGCCTACCACCAGTACCACCCGCACCATATGCCGCCGGTCCACCACCTCGACAGCGTGGTGCGCAACGCCGAGCTGTTCGAGGCCAAGTGGGGCTACCGCACGATGGGCCACTGGCTCTACGCCTTCAAGGTGATGGGGCTGATCGACGACGCCCCCGACCGGCCGATCCGCATCCTGCGCCGCCCGGAGGCCGGCGACCTCGCGCTGACCGGCCAGCAGAGCCACCAGCCCTACGGCAATTCGGCCTCCGTCATCCGCTTCCTCGAAGCCCAGGCCGCCGCCGCGGCGACGGCGTGAGGATCGCGCTGCTCGCCCATCTCCGCCATCCCGTGGCGCCGCCCTTTGCGGGCGGCATGGAGGCGTATACCTGGGTCCTCGCCGAAGGCCTGACCGCGCGTGGACACGAGGTCGTCCTGTTCGCCGCCGGCGACAGCGACCCGCGCTTTTCCATCGACCCGGTGATCCCGCTGCACCACGAGCGCAGCTTCCCCGGCCTCGAGCACCGGGGCGATGCCGGGCTCAAGGCCCATGTCGACGCCGGCTACGCCGCCGCCTGCGACCGGATCGCGGACGGCGGCTTCGACGTACTGCACAACAATTCCCTCAGCCGCCTGCCGCTGGACGGCCGCCGCCTCGCGGCGACGCCCACCGTCACCTCGCTCCACGTGCCGCCCTACGGCGCCCTGCGCTGGTTCGTGCAGGACAGCCTCGTGCCCGGCCATCGCGTCACCGTCACGTCGGCGGCGCAACGCAGGTCGTGGTGGCCGGAGGCGGCGCCCGCAGGCGTCTCGGTCCTCCACAACGGGATCGATCCCGCGTCTTGGCCCTACCAGGATCGCGGCGACGGAACCGCCGTCTGGTCCGGCCGCATCGCGCCGATCAAGGGCACGCATTGCGCCGTCGCGGCAGCCCGACGCGCCGGCATCCCCTTGACCCTGTTCGGCCCGGTGGAGGACCAAGACTACTGGGACGCGCAGGTCGCCCCGCACCTCGGCGGCCCCATCCGCTACGGCGGGCACCTCTCGGGCGCGGCGCTGGCAAGCGAAGTCGGTCGTGCCTCGGTCTTCCTGTTCACGCCCTGCTGGGACGAACCCTTCGGCCTGGTGGCGATCGAGGCCATGGCCTGCGGCGTGCCGGTCGCCGGCATCGCCATGGGGGCGGC
>NZ_VRUX01000795.1:0-1586 GCF_008039885.1 Methylobacterium sp. WL103 | reverse complement strand
GCCGCCGCCCTGCCGACGCGGCGTGAAACACCCGGGCCGGCCCGGCGTTGACGGTCATCGGCGCCGTCTTCGGCGCCTCGTGACGCAGGAGTTGCCCCGATGACCGACGACCACAAGACGCCGAAGGGCGCGGACAAGCCGGGGTTCCAGCAGGGCAGCGCCAAGCCCGGCGACGAGACGAACCCCGCCAACCGGCAGGACAAGCTGAACGAACGCCTCGACGACGCCCTCGAGGAGACGTTCCCGTCGAGCGACCCGGTCTCGGTGAAGATCACCAAGTAGTTCGATTCGCGAAAAGATGTCGGGCCGGTGCGCGTGAGGCGCGCCGGCCCTTTTTCGTAGGCTTCCCGCAGGATGCGAAGTGCGTGTTCAGCGCCCGCGCAGGAAGAAGAACCAGATCAGGAGGATGACGGGGATCGGGATCCCGATGAGCCACAGCAGGCCGCCGGTCAGCATGTCATTCTCCTCTGAGTTGCATACGGAGAACCGGGCGATCCGGAAAACCGTTCCGGCGTGCGGAAAGCGCCGCGATCCCCACACGCCGTCCCCCTTGCGCTGGACGCCGGACGCACGATCCTGTTTCATCGGAACAAAGCAGCATCCGGGGGGCATGCCATGGCCGACGATCCGCACGCGCAGGGCCGCCTTACGCGGGCGTCCAGCTTCGTCTTCCTGCACACCGAGCACGCGATCTACGCGGCGCTCGGCCTGCTCCTGGCCTTCACGGCGCTGATCGCGCTGATCGACGCCGTCGGGCTCACATGGGAAGCGGTGCGCTCCCTCGGCGGGGCCACGCAGACGCTGGAAGTTGTCGACCGGCTGCTGTTCCTGCTGATGCTGGTGGAGATCCTGCACACGGTGCGGGTCTCGATGCGCTCGGGCCGGCTCACCTGCGAGCCGTTCCTGATCGTCGGGCTGATCGCCTCGATCCGGCGGGTGCTGGTGATCACCCTGCAATCCTCCGAGATCATGCACGGCAAGGATTGGTCGCCGGAGAAGGCGGCCCTGTTCCAGGCCTCGATGATCGAGCTCGGCGTCCTCGCCGGCCTGATCCTCACCATGGTGGCCTCGATCTTCCTGCTCCATCGCGCCCGCGACGACGACAAGCCGGCCGGCGAGGAGACGGACACGCTCTGACGCGGCGGCGCGGTAACCGGCACGGCGCGGGCGCGAATCACCGGCATCTGCCCGTTTCCGGAGATTGGCCATGCGATCCATCACGCGATCCACCCTGCGCCGCACGATCCCGCTCGCGCTCCTCGCCGCCCTAATCGGCTCTTTCGCCGGCACACGCGCCGTCGCCGCCGGACGGCCGGTGGTGGTGGAGCTGTTCACCTCGCAGAGCTGCTCGTCCTGCCCGCCGGCCGAGGCGCTGCTCGGGCAGCTCGCCGGCGAGGGGCGCGAGGTTCTGCCGCTCGCCTTCCACGTCACCTACTGGGATCACCTCGACTGGCGCGACACCTACGCCCTGCCCGCCGCCACCGCCCGGCAGGCGGCCTACGCGAAAAAGCTCGGCGGCGGGTCGTACACGCCCGAGGCGGTGATCGACGGCCGGGTCGGGCTCGTCGGCTCCGACGCCGGCGCGG